>JAIUMH010000125.1 GCA_022565635.1 Flavobacteriaceae bacterium
CACTTCCTTCCCTTACTATAAGATCTAATCCATTTTCTCCAATAATAGCTCCAGCAATAATTAATCCTATAATTTGGGGTACCTTGATTTTATTTAAAATTATGGGTGTAAATAGAATTATCATTAATAATAATGAAAAAATCAAAAGTGGGTCTTCTAAAGGGCGACTCCAAGTAATACTGTAAAATAGTAAATTCATATCCTTAGTAATTTAGTTTTAATTTAATCTATGGTTTCTGGCAATAATTCAACTTCTGCATGAGGTTGAAAAACATACAAACGCTGTGTTTTAACGCAAAGGCATTCGTATCTTTTAATACGTTTATCACCTTTTACAAAAACCCTTCCTTTTTTGGTTCGAAACCTTCGTCCTTTAGGAATTTCAAAGATATAATTATTTTCATTAGGTGAATCATATTCTTTTAATAGAATGGTTAATCGGGCATCGGTATCACTACTTGCGGTAGGGTTTTTGAAATGATTAGCCAAATACGGTAATAATTTCTGCGGAAATATTTCTGGATGAATAAAGGGCAACATGAGTTGTTGAAAGCTTCTTTTCCATTCTATACCATGCGGTTTGATGCCAAAGCCAAAGTCTTCATAAGCTTTTAGGTGAGCAAATTCATGTATTAAGGTAATCAGGAATCGGTATTGGTTTAAGCTATTATTTACGGTGATTTTAACTTGCCCTGTGGGCAATTTTCTGTAATCGCCGTGACGGGTTTTTCGTTCTCCCACAATATGCAGTTGAACCTTGTGTTTTTTAATTAATGAAACACAAGGTTCAACAGCCCTCTCTGGAATATATTTTCTTAAAACATCATGCACACCTTTACGGAGTTGAGTTAGACACTTGCATTAATTTACCATTATAGTAACGATGACCTGTTAATGAAAATTGCGCAATATATTCCCCCATTTCTACTGCACTTACAGGAGCTTCAAATCCAGGAAAAGCTTCTGCCAACATTTCGGTTTGCACTGCACCTAAAGCCAATACATTAAAACTTGGTCCGTTTTCTTTAAACTCTTCAGCCAAAAGTTCTGTAAAAGTAATTACAGCGGCCTTGCTTGAACTATAAGCGGCCAGGCCAGGAAATTTTACACTACTTTGTACGCCTCCCATACTACTTATGGTCACTACATGTGAGTTTTCATTCATATAAGGAAGAAGCCGGTGAGTTAAATCAAATACGCCAAATACATTTACTTCATACACTTTCCTTACTTCGCTCATTTTTGTAGCTGAAAAATCTTGTTTTAAAAACAAGCCCGCATTATTAATGAGTACATCTACGGTATCCCAATTTTGCTTGACATAATCTTGCGCTTTTTTTAAATGAGAAGCCTCTCCTAAATCGCACGAAATTGCAGTAACATTGGGTAACTTTAAGCTGGAAACAGGGTTTTCATGTCTAGATAAGGCTAAAATTTGGTGGCCTTGAGTCGCTAATATTTTCACTAACTCAAAACCAATTCCTCTGCTTGTTCCTGTTATAACTATATTTTTTTTCACTTGAATTACATTTTTAGATTTATTGATTACTGCAAAATTACAAACTTCGCATAGCATTTAACAAGAGTTATCAACAAGTTTAGTTGTTGTTCATTTTTACCTCATTTTTTTTAGAATTAGCAATGCCTTCAATTCCTAGAGCAAAATTAGTAATTAGTTGATTCATATGTTCAATATCCATGAATTCTGCTTCGTCTTTGGGGTGGTGGTAATATTCGTAATTTTGGAAATCGAAAGTACAAACGGTATGAGCTGCTACACCAAATTCTTGGTAAAAAGGATAATTATCACTTCGTTTAAACAATTGCATTTCTTCAGAGGGTTCAAAAAAACCTAAAACTTTTTCTTCAGCAGCTTCATTAAAAACTGTAGCATAATTAGATTGATTAATACCGGTTAAGTAAGCCATGTAATCTACATTTTCCATAGGAACACCAATCATTTCAATATTAAAAACCGAATGTAAATTTTGCTTCTCATCTTTCATTCGTTGAGCTAAATGTTTTGAACCTAATAAACCTAATTCTTCAGCAGAATAAAGTGTAAACAAAACACTTCTTTGGGGAGGATTTTCAGCAAAATGTTGAGCCAACTTCATCACAGCTACTACGCTTACAGCATTGTCGTTAGCTCCGTTTACAATAGAATCACCTTCTACTTTATTATCCGTAATCCCTATATGATCATAATGTGCACCTACCATCACTAACTCTTCTTTTAAGTTTTCATCGGTTCCTTCTACCACAGCTACAATATTGTAGGCATGTTTGTTTTTGACCATAAAGCTATCACGGTAGGTTTTATAAAAGGGTTTTACTTGGTGTTTTTTGAAGTGTTTTTCTAAGTATTGAGCCGCCATTTCTATACCTTCAGAACCTGTATCTCTTCCCATCAATTCATCAGAAGCCAAGTAAAACAAGTGTTCCTCAATCAATTCACTGGAGAATTGTGTTTCTTGTGCGTAGTTTTGAATAACCAAAAATAAACAGAATAAATAAGTTATTTTTTTCATAGGTAAATGTATTTTTAAAATTTTGAATTCAAAAAAAACACAATTGAAAATCAAAGCTGTTTTTCATGAATTAACTTTGAAGGGCTGAAAATACAATTAATATTCATTTTTAATACCCATTTATAAAGTATTTTTAACGTTGAACAACAAGCAAACTAATAATTTTTGTAAATTCGTAGCCTATTATTTTTTATGAAAAATATTTACTTTTTACTTTTTTTTATACCCGCACTTTTAATTGCTCAAACTCCAGAGCAAATTAGATGGATGAATGCTCAACCCTCTCCTAAGCTTTCTTCTACCTCAGTACAGGAGTTTAAGCAATCTTTATACGAAAGAAAAAAACGAATTGACACCTATGTAAAGGAAAATAATATCCCCTACATTCAAAAAAGTGAAGACGGGGTTGTTAAAGCCATTTATGATGTAATAAACGGCCAGCCTATCTACTTGGAAACCACAAATACAAGAGCTTCTGAATACACAAGAATAACACAGCTTCAAGACAATCAGTTACTTAATTTAAATTTATCTGGAGAAGGCTACAAAGTGTATATTTGGGATAGTGGCCATGCACGACTTACACATCAAGAGTTTCAAAACGATGATAACCAAACTAAAATTAAAATTGGTGAAGGAATTGATGAGTACGATTTAGATAGCCACGCCACACACGTTACAGGAAGCGTTGCCGCTAAAGGAAAGCGCTTTGATGTTCGAGGTGGAGCCTATCAATTGGATTCAATTATTGCTTATGATTTTTTTGATGCAACGCAAGAAGCATTTGACTTGATTGGTGACGGAATATTGACGTCCAACCATTCTTATGGGTTTAGTGGAAGCGTTATTCAAGATGGAAATCTTTCTTACTTTTTTGGTTCATATATTGATCGATCTAGAAACTGGGATGTAATTACCTTTAACGACCCATACCACCTCTCCATCACCTCTGCTGGAAATGATGGCAATGCTAATTTTAATGATGACCCGTTAGATCCTAGCCAACCTGAATACGATAAGCTTTCAGGAGCAAAAACTTCTAAGAATACCTTAGTTGTAGCCAATGGAATGAATACTGTTCGTTCTCCAAAGGGAGATTTTATAAGTGGCGAAATAACCTCCAGCTCTAGTCAAGGCCCCACAGACGACTTGCGTGTGAAGCCAGATATTACAGGAATTGGCTTTTTTATTCTTTCTACTGAAAGCGAAGATGATCAGGCCTACGGACCTAAATCAGGCACCTCTATGGCGGCACCTAATGTTTCTGGAGCAGCGCTTTTACTTCAAGAGCTGTATAACAAAGAGATTGGAAATTTAGCACGTGCGGCCTCCATTAAGGGTTTGCTTCTTCATACTGCAGATGATGCCGGAATGCAAGGACCAGATGCTATTTATGGTTGGGGTTTTATGAATGCTGAAAATGCAACAAAACTCATTCTTAACCATGAAAATTATTCTGTAGTTGAAGAACGAAATTTAAATGATACAGAAACCTATACCCTTGAAGTTTATTCGAATGGAATTGATCCATTGATAGCCTCAATTTCATGGACAGATATCCCTGGTGAAGTTAAGGAAAGTCTTAATGACCCCACCCCGGATTTAGTCAATGATTTAGATATTAAAATTTCACAAGAAGGAGAAGAATATTTTCCTTGGAAACTAACTGGAGTTAATACCAATAGTAAAGGAGTGAATGATGTAGATAATTTTGAAAAAATTGAAATCCTAGAAGCTAAGGGAACCTATACTATTGAAGTAAGCCATAAAGGAAACCTAGAGTTAGGAAGCCAAAATTACACCTTAATCGTCTCTGGTATTTCACCAGAACCCATCACGTGCTCAGCTCCATTAGGATTAACTACTAGCAATTTAAATTCTACAGGTGTTGATATTGTTTGGGATAATGTGGCAAACGCAAGCAATGGCTATAAGTACGCTTTAATGGAACCTGGGAAAAACCCGGAAGACCACGGGCCACTAGAAGAAGGAATCCTTGGTTTTGAAGTGAGTGAGCTTCAGCTTACTGGCTTAAGTCCAAATACCAACTACGATTTATTTGTAAAAAGTAATTGCGGAAGCACAGAAAGTTTGTGGAATTCAGTTGAATTTTCTACAACCTGCGGTACTGTAACAGCATTTCCGTTTACAGAAAATTTTCATCAAAATTCGGGTAATTGCTGGCTAGTAACCTCTACCAACCAAGACTCTTTTTGGGCTTACCAAATTGGCATTAGTCATAGCCAAGGAACTACTATGCCAATAAGTGGAGGAAGGATGGCTACATTTAGTTCTGAAAACAATGGAGATGAAGTTGGCTTAATTTCTCCTTATTTTGAAAATGTTGAAGAAATGCCTCTTGAAATAAGTTTCTATTTTATTCAGCCTTCAAAAGCTGGTGCACATAACACAACACGAATTTTAAAACAGGAAGGTAATAATACACCTACACAAATTCTTCAATTAGCAGATGCCGTTAATAATTGGGAAGAAATCAAAATACCTATAGGGGATAATTCTTCACCATTCAGAATTATTATAGAAACTACAGATGAAAGTGGGGATTTTACGGCCTTTGATGATTTTCAAGTCAGATTTAATGGATTTATTTTTAATGATTTAGTTTGGCAACCTAGAAATCCACAAGGAGTATCAACAACAGATGATGATTGGTGGATTAAAAACCAAACCGCATCTATCAATCAATCAAGTGATGCTAATTCTGTCCAAATTGAAGAAAATGCTAAACTTGAAATTGGAAATATTTTGAATGCTAACGGAGACATTACCGGACAAGGAAATTTATACTTTATTCATGATGAATATAGACTTGGGCAATTAGATGAAGTACAAGCAACTAGTCAAATTGAGGTAAATACTACAATTGAACGTTGGTTACCCGCAGGTAATCAAGAACGCAGAGCATTTAGAATGATTTCTTCTGCAGTAACATCGAATACTAGTATTTTTGAAAATTGGCAAGAAAATGGCGATACCCCAAGTGGTTTTGGAACGCACATCACAGGTTCAACCACAGGCGCTAATGGCTTTGACGAAACCTTAACTGGTAATCCTTCGCTTTTTATTTTTAATCACTCTCAAGCTAACCAAAGTAATGGTGCTTCGTGGGAGGCAATCAACAATACAGATACAGAAACTATTGTAGCTGGCAAAGCCTATCGTTTATTTGTAAGAGGTGACCGAAATATTGACTTAACTAACGCTAATCCTAAACCTACAAACACAAGAGTGAGAACAACCGGAAACCTTCACTACGGAGACTATTCACCTGTTTTGGCGCAAGGAGATGGTGATTTTTCTTTTGTTGGCAACCCGTATCCGAGTATTGTAAATATTAATTCCCTTTTATTATCAGGTGATATTAATTTAAACCACTATTACCTTTGGGATCCTAGCAAAAACGAAAGAGGCGCATTTGTTACTGTAGAACTTCCTTCAGGAAATTCTATTCAAGCATCAGAAGCCAACCAATACCTTATGCCTGGGCAAGGCTTTTTTATAAGAAATTCACTTTCAGTATCAACTCCTCCTTCCATTACTTTTACAGAAAGTGCCAAAAAGCCAAATGAAACTGCTACAGAGGTTTTTAGTTTATCAGAAAATCCTCAATTAACCATTAAATTATTTAAAGATTTAGACCAAACACCTGAAGAGATTGATGCTTTAAAATTCGAATTTAATGAAGCTTTTAGTGTTGAGTTAAGTAATGCAGATGCTGATAAATTGCCTAATTCAGATGAAAACTTTGCTTCAATAAAAGCCAATAGCCTTTTAAGTATTCAAAAAACAAAGCTTCAACTTGGAGAAGATAAAGTATATCCTCTTTTTATCAATAACAAAAATCAAAATAATTACAAACTGATTTTTGAAAATTCAAATTTTGACGAAAACATAAAAACCTACCTAATAGATTACTATCTAGAAGAAACTTATAATGTCTCATCAGTGACTGAGCACCATTTTGAAGTTGATGCATCTATTGCAGAAAGCATTAACCCAATGCGATTTAGCATTTATTTTGATTCAGAAAGCTTTGACACAGAAAGTTTTGAAAAACAAACAATTAATGTGTATCCAAATCCAGTTGATGAACTATTAAATTTAAGATTACCCTTTGAAGAAAATGAAATCTCTGTGTTTATCTACGATACTTTAGGTAAACAAGTATTACAAAAAGTGCTGAACAATTCACAAATTAATGTGAGTGAACTCAACACAGGAATTTATATGCTACTGGTTAAAACAAAAGAACAAACCTATACCACTAAAATTATTAAAAAATAAAACTTAGTTTTGAAGTGATTCAACAATCAACTTCGCTGTTTTCTCACTAGCTCCTTCGCCTCCAAGTTTTTGTTTTAGAAGCTGGTAATCGTTTAAAATTTTATTTCTGGTTTTTTCAGAAAGAATTTTTTCAAGCTCTAAACGAAGTTGTTTTTCATTAAATTCATCCTGAATAAGTTCTTTCACCACTTCTCTATCCATGATTAAGTTCACTAAAGAAATGTAGCTAAGTTGAATAATTCGTTTAGCAATATGGTAAGAAATAAAACTTCCTTTGTAGCAAACAACCTCTGGAACATTAAATAAAGCTGTTTCTAAGGTAGCGGTTCCAGAAGTAACTAATGCGGCTTCAGAAACACTGAGTAAATCATAAGTTTTGTTCTTAATGAAGTTAACCTTTCTATCTCCTATAAGGTTTTGATAAAACTCATCTTCTTGCCCAGGAGCTCCTGCAATAACAAACTGGTAATTTGGAAAATGGGGTGTCATTTTCAACATTAAATCCAACATTTTAGTAATTTCTTGTTTACGGCTACCAGGCAAAAGAGCTATAATGGGTAAATCAGAAAGTTGATGTTGCTTTCTAAACTCTTCAACGCATATTTCATCTCTGTTTTTAATAGCATCTAAAAGTGGATGACGTACAAAATGTACAGGAAATTGATGTTTGTTTTCGTAAAAATCCTTTTCAAAAGGCAAGATCACGTACATGTGGTCAATATCTCTTTTAATGGCTTTAATTCTATTTTCTTTCCAAGCCCAAATTTGAGGTGATATATAATAATGAGTTGGAATGCCAATAGCTTTAGCCCATTTGGCAATTCGCATATTAAAGCCAGGATAATCAATAAATATCAAGGCATCAGGTTGAAATTCTTCAATATCTTTTTTACAAAAAGAAATATTTTTTAAAATGGTAGTAAGGTTGGTGATTACTTCCCAAAACCCCATAAACGCCAAGTCACGATAATGCTTCACTAAATTGGCTCCTGCTTCTTCCATCAAATCCCCCCCCCAAGCTCTTATGTTAGCTTGAGCGTCTTTTTGTTGAATTGCTCGAATTAAATTAGCGGCATGTAAATCGCCAGAAGCCTCTCCTGCTATAATATAATATTTCATTTTCCTTTCATTCTTTGCGTTGCATAAACATTTTAATCTAAGTCCTGTAAAAATAACAGAAAATAGGTTTTGACTTGTTTAAATAGAACTGTTGAAGTAAATTTAATTTGCTTCAAAATAAAAATTATTGCTTCCCTCAAATCCGCATAAGTCTACCTTAAAAAACAAACCAAATCCACTAGGAGAAAG
>JAIUMH010000126.1 GCA_022565635.1 Flavobacteriaceae bacterium
TCTCTTATATCATCGAAGGAATTAAGCTAAGAGAAGATGTGGGTACACCGTAGCCAGATATAGACAGGTGGCTTGAGTTATTGCTGATTCTGTCTTCACAACGCAGTCAGGCAGAGGACGAAAAGGGGCTTGTGTGTTTTTAGCAATTTAAAGTCAACCTGCCACCAAAGGATCGCTGGCAAGCCTAAAAATTTATATAGTTTAAGTTGCTACTTTTGTTATTCGCGGATTTTAAATAACACATTTATTTAACCCATTTAGAAAACCTATTTTGAACTATGAGGGAGAGTCAGATTACAATAATTGGAGGTGGTCTTGCAGGTTTAGTAAGTGCTATTCACTTACAAAAATCTGGATTTTCTGTTACTTTAATTGAAAAAAATAAATACCCTTTTCATAGAGTTTGTGGTGAATATATTTCTAACGAGGTAAAACCTTACCTGCTTCAATTGGGGATTCCTATACATCAACTTGACATCAAATCAATAAATCAGTTTAAGCTGACTTCAATTCATCAAAAATCTATTGAAAGTTCTTTGCCATTAGGAGGCTTTGGTGTTTCAAGATATACCTTAGACCATTTTTTGTTTCAACACGCTCAAAAACTTGGGGTTCATTTTATTTTTGATCAAGTTTTGAATTACCAATTTACGGGAAATCAATTTTTGATTGAAGCTAAAAGCCAGCAAATTCAATCTGAATTGTTGATTTGCGCATACGGAAAACGATCTAACATAGATGCCAAACTAAGTCGAAAATTTTTTAAGAAGAAGACTGCTTGGATGGGGGTAAAAGCACACTATCGTTTAGATGACTTTCCAGAAAATCGTGTTGAGCTACATAACTTTGATGGTGGCTATTGTGGGCTTTCAAAAGTTGATCAAAACTATGTTAATTGTTGTTATTTAATTAAAACTGAACAATTCCAAAAGTACAAGAATTTTCAGCAATTAGAACAAGAGGTTTTAGCTAAAAACACTCAATTAGCAGACTTCTTTCAAGGAGCGAAGATGAGTTTTGAAAAACGATTAGTGATTTCTCAAGTTTCCTTTGAAAATAAAACTTGTGTTGAAAATCATGCTTTAATGATTGGTGATTCTGCGGGTTTAATTCATCCACTTTGTGGAAATGGAATGGCTATGGCTATACATAGTGCAAAACTTGCATCTGAAGCTATAATTGATTTTCAAGCGCATAAAAACAGAAAGCAAAT
The DNA here is from genome assembly GCA_022565635.1 of Flavobacteriaceae bacterium. Lineage (GTDB taxonomy): Bacteria > Bacteroidota > Bacteroidia > Flavobacteriales > Flavobacteriaceae > Psychroflexus. The sequence continues at coordinate 1,214 of JAIUMH010000126.1, forward strand.
GAACGCCTCTTTTTCCAAGGCTTGGAAAAATAATTTTAGCCAGCGTTTGTTTTTCGGCGGAATTTTTCAGCAGGTGTTACTGCAACCAAAATTGACCAACTTAGCCTTACAATTAGTAGGTAAAAACAAGTTCATTTTGAAACAACTTATTCAACTAACTCACGGAAAAACACTATGATTCTACTGAATACTAAAAAACGCTCTACCCAACCAGAAATCATGGATGAATTTGATTTTCAGGGGAGAGAATTAGAGAAAGTGTTGGATGCTATAGATCACGTTAACCATAACTTGGGAGGTTATAAGGTAACAATAAATGCTATTCTTCAGTTGCTTCAAAAAAATCAAAAGCAAATGGATACGCAAATTAAAATTGTTGAATTTGGCTGTGGTAGTGGCGCAAGTTTAAGAAGATTGGCTGATTTTTTTAGGAAAACAAATTATACTATTCAATTTATTGGAATTGATGCCAATCCGCACATTATTAAAATTGCTAAAAGTAAGTCAAATTCCTATGATGAAATACAATTACTAACAATGGATGTTTTCTCTCAAAAATTTCAGAAAATTAATGCAGATATTACTTTTGCATCACTCACTTTACACCATTTTAAAGAAAAAGAAATCATAAATCTTATTCAAGTTTTGTATGCAAACACTAACTTTGGAATTGTAATTAACGACTTGCACAGAAGTAAATTAGCTTATCGATTGTTTCAGTTATATGCACTATTTTTTATACGTTCAAAGGTGGCTTATAAGGATGGTTTGATTTCTATTTTAAGGGGTTTTAAAAAAGAAGATTTTGATCATTACGCACGGCAACTAAATTTGAAGAATTGCAGTTATCAAATTCAATGGAAATGGGCATTTAGGTTTCAATGGATTATATTCCGTTGAACGTTTTAACCGCTAATTAATCAGAACTTCACTACACAAAGGGAAGGAAGTATTTTGCAAGCAAGCAATATAAACGAATAATTAACTCAATGAAAGTAAAAATACAAGATGTTCAAACAGTTCAACCTCCTTACACCAGAAAAACTGAGGATATTATTCCTTTGGTTGAATTTTGGTTGGCCGAAGAAGATGAGCGTTACCGAAGAAAAGCCATCAAAATTTTTGAAGGAGCTCAGGTAAATCAGCGTTATTCGATCATGCCTCCAGAAAGTGTTTTTAGCAATCTTACTTTTGAGGAAAGAAATATTATTTACAGTCAACAAGCTCAAAAAATAGCTTCTGAAGCGCTTCAAAAAAGCTTAATAAATTCAGGATGGGAGGCTTCTTCTTTAGATTACATCATAACCGTGAGCTGTACAGGGATTATGATTCCTTCTTTAGATGCTTATCTGATTAATGAAGTGGGCTTAAAACAATCGGTAGTGCGTTTGCCTGTTACAGAAATGGGTTGTGTAGCGGGTGTTTCTGCCATGATTTATGCTTCTCAATTTTTGCAAGCCAATCCTGAAAAGCGTGCGGCTATAGTTGCTTTTGAAGCACCAACCGCAACTTTTTTAAAGGAAGATACTTCTATGACTAATATTGTTTCTTCAGCTATTTTTGGTGATGGTTGTGCTTGTGTTTTGATGTCTTCAGAAGAAATGGCAACCGGTCCAGAAGTGGTAGGAAGTGAAATGTACCATTTTTATAATCAAACGCATATGATGGGTTTTGATTTAACTAATAAAGGCTTAAAAATGGTTTTAGATGAGGCTGTTCCAGAAACTATTACAGAACATTTTCCTTCTATTTTACATCCTTTCTTACAAAAATTTGATTTACAAATTGAAGATTTAACTCATTTGGTATTTCATCCTGGCGGAAAAAAAATTGTACAAACTGTAGAAGAACTTTTTAAGGATATAGGTAAAGATATTAGCAGTACCAAAAAAGTGCTTCGGGAGTTTGGAAACATGAGTAGTGCAACTGTTTTATATGTGCTTAAAGATATCATTGAAAAAGAACCCAAAGCTAATGAGTTTGGTTTAATGTTGAGTTTTGGTCCTGGTTTTACCGCGCAACGTCTTCTATTAAAATGGTGATAGTTTATGGATATTAAAGAAAACACAACGTATAATTTAATTTTAGGAGGAAGCAGTGGCTTGGGTTGGGCAAGTGCTTGTAAATTGGCTTCAAAAGGAAATGCGGTAATCATAATTCACAGGGATTCTAGGAGTTTTACAGATGAATTTCAACAAAAAATTAAATCCAAAAACCAGGAAGGTTTGCAACTCGTTACTTTCAATTTTGATGTCTTAAATGAATCTAAAAGAGATTTGTTTCTTCTTCAGCTTCAAGAAAAAAACTGCAAAATCAACTTACTTTTACATAGTGTTTCTAAAGGAAACCTCAAGCCAATGATAGGGGAAAATAGTCTTCAAAAATCAGATTTTGAAATTACTTTGCATGCTATGGGCTATAGTTTATATGAATGGGTAAGCGCTTTACATGCAGTAAATTTATTTACCAATCCTGCAAAAGTTCTAGCCTTTACTAGTTTAGGAAGTTCTAGAGCAATGACTAATTATGGAGCTGTGTCTTCTGCTAAATCAGTATTGGAGTCGGTTAGCAGAAATATAGCCTTAGAGTTTGCAAAATTTGGAATAACATCTAATTGCGTTGAAGCTGGTGTTTGCGAAACCAAATCTTTACAACTTATACCTAACTATCAAAAAATTATTTCTCAGGCTAAACGCAAAAATCCGTTTCAACGACTTACAACTCCAGAAGATGTAGCTAACGTGGTTTATCTGTTGAGTTTACCTGAAAGTAAATGGATTAACGGAAGCATTATAAAGGTAGATGGAGGAGAGAGCATCACCTAATCCTTTTTTCTTTTCCATTCTTGAGTTCTATACATAATAGAAACGTAACCTCTTACTTTTAAGATGTCTGGATTTTCTTTATCTACCCAAATTTTTGAGTCGTACGTTTTATCCTCCTCCGGGTCTGTTACTTTTCCGTTCTCATATTGATCTTCATTTTTTTCAAAGTCCTTAAGGACTTCAAAACCCATTAATTTTTTTCCTTTCATGCTTCCCTTACAATGTTCACAGGGATCTTCTGGTTGTGCTCCTTCTTCTAAGAACTCAACAATTTTTCCATAGATTTTTCCATTCTCTTTTTCGTATATTTCTACAACCGATTTTTCTTTTCCAGTATCATCATCAATGGTAATCCATTTTCCTTTTATTTCTTGTGCATTAACTACTAAGCTAAATAGATATAGAAAGATTATTGTGGAATATTGCATAAAATTTTTATTTCAAAAATAACAGAAATAGAAAGAACGCAATTTACTTTAATAGCTTTTTAGTTTTTTGTGGATAGATTTTAATTTTAGCCATAAAGAATTTCTTATTTTTACTTTCAAAAAATAAGGAATATGCGCTTCAAGTCATTATTATTTGCTCCATTTTTAATGCTATTTGTATTGTTTTCTTGTGCAGAAGAAAGCAAAGAAGATAAAAAAAATAAAGTTGAAAAACAATCTGTTGAAAAGTCTAATGCTGATGAAGAAGCCACCACCCAACAAGAGTTAGTTAAGACGGCGCATTCCTCTACACATTTAATCAAATTTAAGGTAGAGCAACCTGTTGATGATTTTTTAGTTAAGTTTAATGAACTGATGAATGCCAATCCTGGAATGTTAGTTACCAATACATTTGATCATCAAGAAAACGCAAAATCCTCTCATCTAACTATGGATTTTTCAACTTTTCATCACCTCTACACCAACCAATTGGTTAATCCACTTGTTGCAGAAAACCCTCTTACCGCATTAGATTTACCAATGCGTATTCACTTTTATGAGGAAGACGGTGAAGATTTAGTTCAATTTATAGACGGTAATTATTTAATAAAAAGGTATAACTTGAGTTCAAGTACAGAAACCGCTTCTTCAAATTCGCGTGTTTTAAATTCTATTACGCAGAGTTTATCAAATAATGAAGCTTTTACTTCTGCCGATCTAAATTTCAAGAAGTTTGAAGGTATTGATATATATCAAAGTACATTAAATTTTAATCAAACAGCCAAGAGTATTTTAGGAAATATTAAAAAGAAGTCAGACGTTAGTTTATTAGCTGCGCATGATTTTCAAAGTTTTGCTGAAGACGCAGGTTTTGAGATGGGAAAATGCATTTTGCTTTTGTTTGGGAATCCCAAAGTGGGTACAAGCTTAATGAAGGAAAAGCCCAGCTTAGGAATAGATTTACCATTGAAATTACTCATTTATGAAGATGGAGATGGTTCAACTAAGGTAGCATCTAATGATATGAATTTTATTTTTGGTCTTCATGGTTACCAGAACAGAGAGCTTGCAGAACAAATGAATCAATTAGCAAAATCATTGATTACCGGGAATTAAAATGAATAATCAGCTGTCTTATTGGGAAATAAAATCTTGGTTAACTGGGGTTGATTTTTGTGTGATAGGTAGTGGCATTGTAGGATTAAATTGTGCCATAGAATTAAAAACAAAGTATCCAAAATCAAAAGTACTTGTTTTGGAGCGTGGCTATCTACCTCAAGGTGCCAGTACAAAAAATGCTGGTTTTGCATGTTTTGGTAGTGTGTCTGAATTGCTTTCTGACTTGGAAACACATACTGAAGAAGAATTATTGAATTTAGTTAAAAAACGCTACAATGGATTACTCAAACTAAGAAGTCTTTTAGGAGATAAATCTATTGGTTATCATGAAAATGCGGGATATGAAGTTTTTTATTCTAATGATGCTTCCGTTGAGAAATGTCTGAATGAAATACCTCATGTCAATCAACTTTTATCACCCTTGTTTTCTTCCGCTGTTTTTAATCAAGAGACATCTAGATTTGGTTTTCAAGGATTTCATAAGCAAGTAATTAAGAATAATTTTGAAGGTCAAATTGATACAGGAAAGATGATGATGAATCTTCTTCAATTAGCTTACAAAAAGGGGGTTATGGTTTTAAATGGAGTGGATGTTAAAAAGGTAGAGGACTACTCAAGTGCAATTCATTTAAAAACTTCTAATTTTGAATTTCAGCCCAAAAAGGTATTTATTGCTACCAATGCCTTTGCAAAGCAATTAATTAATTTGCCTGTTATTTCAGTAAGAAATCAAGTGCTGGTTACGGAGAAAATTCCTAAGCTTAACTGGAATACTTGTTTTCATTTGGAAGAGGGGTATTATTATTTTAGAGCAATTGATCATCGGATTTTAATTGGTGGTGGTAGGAATTTTGACCCGCAAAGAGAAACTACTTCAAATTTTGGAACTACTTCTATAATTGAAAATAGACTAACGGAATTACTACATAACAATGTTTGTCCAGATAATCCCCCAAAAATCGCACATCAATGGAGCGGTATTTTAGGTGTTGGTGAGAAAAAAAGTCCTATGGTACAGCAACTTTCAGAAAACCTTTTTTGTGGAGTTAGAATGGGAGGAATGGGAGTAGCTTTAGGAACTTCAATAGGGGTAGAGCTAGCAAATTTAATTAGTCAACCTCCAAACTAAAGGTCATTTCTAATTCAACATCTTTTCCTAATGTTTCTTCAATCTTCTTTTTCACTAATTGAATTTCCTCATCACTAGGATTGTGGTCGGCTACTACTTTTAAAGCAAGTTTTAAAGGGTTTTTATTGATGACTTCCACTTGCTTTATTTTCATCTCATTAACTTCCATTTTGTTTACGGAGTTTACAATTTTATTTTCTTTAACCACTTGAATAAAACCGTAACCTAAAGGAACACTAACAGAGAGTACAATGGCTAAAGAAATTAATAAGCCTTTTTTAGCAATTCTAAATGGGCTGTACCCCATTAATAAAAATGTGAATGACCCGGCAAGGACCATTCCTGTTAGGTTAGTAATCAACAATAAAAATGCGCCAAAGAAAACTTTCCATTCGCCCCAACCTAAACCAATAGCCGAAACAGCTAAAGGAGGTACTAATGCAACAGCAATGGCTACACCAGCCAGTGTTTTTGCAATAGCTGTATTAGCATGTGCATAAGCACCCGCTATTCCAGAAATTAAAGCAACCCCTAAGTCAAGTAAATTGGGCTCTAGACGAGAACTAATTTTACTGTTAATAGCGTATAATGGTGTGATTAAAGTTAAAATAATTGCGGCTATGTAAGAAAACAAAATGCCTGAACCAATGGTTACTAAACTATCTTGCATAATTTTTTTATCCTGCCTCAAAACACCCATAGATAATTATATTACTGGTGAAATTAGCGGGGCTAAAATCATAGCTCCAATAATTACTGGAGTAGAATCTGCAAAAAGACCAAAAGTGGCGAGTAAAGTAGATAAAACCATTAAAATTAAATAAGATGATTTGGTTTTAGCATTCTCTCTTAAAACAGTAAAAAGCTCTTTGTATTCTTCTGTAGAAGAGTGCTTAATCAATGGTAGGCGCTTATCAACCATTTCCTGCATGGCTTCTCCTTTGGGTACGTTTTCTCTTCTTCCTTTGTAAAGAGTAGATTTTTACTGGGTATTAAGTCAAAATTTTCTTCTAGTTTTATAGTTAAAAGTTTAGATTCATACACTTCTCCATCAATACTATAATTAGTCTTTTCTGCAAAATCCAGTTCAAGTTGGTTGGCTTTTATGTGGCCTAAAAAATGAAATGCTTTTATCCCTTTAAATTCTCTAAAGCTAAATTTGGATTTGATAAAGGAAAAAATAACTTCAGAAAAGCTTCTTGGTGAAAAGAGTAGCGCGTGAAATAAACTATCATTTAAGTATGAGTTTTCTAAAATAAGCCTAGATACAACTGATTTTTACCATGTTGTGTAATGGATACAGCGGTTCGATTTGTGCCAGTCATTTCGGTCTTATAGTGCCAGTGATT
>JAIUMH010000127.1 GCA_022565635.1 Flavobacteriaceae bacterium
ATCCATCATCCATCATCCCACATCCAACACCCAAGCTCTCGATACATCTCGCTACTTAAACCCCGATTAACTATGAAAGTTTGCAAAATGCGAAACACTCGAGCTGACAGACACCCAACACCCAACACCCCAATCTTAAAGTAATCAGAGACTGATCAGGCTTAGCTTATATTTTTTAAATTTGAAGTTCAAAAACAAAGTAGGCATTCATTTTTCTGGCCTTTTCTGATTCACAAACTAATTTATTAAAAAACTGATTTTAAATTCAAAAGATGTATATTTGCACGCAATTAAATTCAATTGCAATGGCTCACCTAAATAAAATTAAAGAAAGAGGACTTACATACGATGATGTATTATTAGTTCCTGCTTACTCTGAAGTACTACCAAGAAAGGTTAGTATTCAAACCAAATTCTCACGCAATATTAGCCTAAACGTCCCTGTAATTTCTGCAGCAATGGATACGGTTACTGAATCTAGAATGGCAATTGCTATTGCTAGAGAAGGAGGTATTGGTGTTTTGCATAAAAACATGACCATAGAAGAGCAAGCTTTAAAAGTAAGAAAGGTAAAACGTGCCGAAAGCGGTATGATTATAGACCCTGTTACTTTGCCAGCAACAGCCAATATTGGTGATGCCAAAAGCCATATGCGTGAGCATAGTATTGGTGGAATTCCTATAGTAGATGAAAATAAAAAACTTTTAGGTATAGTAACCAACAGAGATTTGCGTTTTGAGAAAGACAACAATCGGTCAATTACTGAAGTAATGACTTCAAAAAACCTAGTAACGGTTGCTGAAGGAACATCTTTAAAAGAAGCCGAAGTTATTCTTCAAGAAAACAAAATTGAAAAGTTACCTGTAGTTAAGGATGACCAAACCTTAATTGGATTAATTACTTTTAGAGATATTACAAAACTTACCCAAAAACCTGATGCCAATAAAGATGCCTACGGAAGACTAAGAGTGGCCGCAGCATTAGGTGTCACAGCAGATGCCGTTGAACGCGCTGAAGCTTTAGTGAAAGCTGGCGTTGATGCTGTAATTATTGATACGGCGCATGGGCATACAAAAGGGGTGGTTGATGTTTTAAAGGCTGTAAAAGCAAAGTTTACCAACTTAGATGTAATTGTAGGAAACATTGCTACTGGTGATGCTGCTAAATATTTAGTTGAAGCTGGAGCTGATGCTGTAAAAGTTGGAATTGGTCCCGGTTCTATTTGTACAACAAGAGTTGTAGCTGGCGTTGGTTATCCTCAACTTTCTGCGGTTATGGAAGTTGCTCAAGCCATTGAAGGAAGCGGTGTTCCTGTGATTGCTGATGGAGGAATTAGATATACAGGCGACATTCCAAAAGCTATAGCCGCTGGAGCAGACTGCGTAATGTTAGGCTCGTTGTTAGCAGGTACAAAAGAATCTCCTGGAGAAACCATTATTTATGAAGGAAGAAAATTTAAGTCATACCGCGGCATGGGGTCTGTTGAAGCAATGAAACAAGGCTCTAAGGACAGATATTTTCAAGATGTAGAAGATGATATCAAGAAATTAGTTCCTGAAGGAATTGTTGGAAGAGTACCCTACAAAGGTGAATTGCTTGAAAGCATGGTTCAATTTATTGGTGGATTAAGAGCTGGTATGGGCTATTGTGGCGCCAAAAACATAGAAGAGATGAAAACTAAAACACAGTTTGTAGAAATCACTCCTTCTGGAATAATGGAAAGCCACCCACATAATGTTTCAATTACAAAAGAAGCACCAAATTATAGCCGATAAAAGCTATTTTTTAAGGCATAAAAAAAAGGATAAGTTGAAAATTTGCAACTTATCCTTTTTTTTATGTGATAAAACAACTTTGAAAAAAACTATTTTGCAAGTTTAGTAAACAATTTGTTCATTTTCTCTTCTTCTTCTTGAGCCAATTCTTGGTCCACTAAAATTCTACCCGAGTGCTCATCAGTCATCACTTTTCTTCTTGCCGCTATTTCTACCTGAACCTGTGGAGGAATAGTGAAAAAAGAACCTCCTGAAGCACCACGCTCTATAGTAACAACAGCCAAACCATTTTTAACACTAGAACGTATTCTATCATAAGCTTTTACCAAACGTTCTTCAATAGATTTTTTTAACTCATCTACTTTTTTCTGTAAGGCTTCCTCCTCTTTTACTGTTTCTTCTAAAATACCATCAAGTTCTTTACGTTTGTGGTCAAGGTGATTAGATTTTTCGTCAATTACCTTTTGAGCTTCTTCAATTTTAACCGTTTTATGCTCTATTTGAGCACCAAACTCTCTAATGTGTTTTTCTGCTAATTCAATTTCAAGCTCTTGGTATTCTATTTCCTTACTTAAAGAATCAAATTCTCTGTTATTTCTAACATTGTCTTGTTGTTCTTTGTATTTTTTGATTTTCGCCTTGGCTTCTTCAATAAAATTCTTTCTGTCAGAAATTTTATTTTCAAGCTCTTCAAGGTTATGTTTGAATTTATCAATACGCTTTTTTAGCCCTTCAACTTCAGCGTCTAGATCTTCAACTTCTAGTGGCAATTCTCCACGCATGTTTCTAATCTCATCAATGCGTGAATCAACAAGCTGTAAATCATATAAAGCTCTTAGTTTGTCTTCTACTGTAAACTCTTTTTTCTTTGCCATATTTAAAAATATTGTACCGGGTTGGTATTTACTTTTGAAATTAATACCTTGTAATTTTCCAAGGCAGGTGCAAAATTAATTATTTTTTTTGTAAGATAAGCATATATCAGCTCTTTTGTGTATTGTTCACTTTCATAATGCCCAATATCTGCTATAAGTATTTGATTTTCTGATTTATAGAAATCGTGATATTTAAAATCGGCGCTCACAAAAACGTCTGCTTTCTGGCTTTTAGCAGCCTCAACAGCAAATGCTCCACTTCCACCAAGCACTGCAACACGCTTAATTGGCGTATTCAGGAAAGAAGAATGTCTAATTACAGTCAAGTTAAAAGTCTTTTTTAAGTGGTCTAAAAACTCTTTTTCACTCATAGCCGTTTGCAAATCACCTATCATTCCCATACCGCGTTGTTGGTGCTTATTTTCTAAAGTACTCATTTCATAAGCTACCTCTTCGTAGGGATGTGCCATTTGCATTGCTTGAAGAACTTTTCTTTCCTTATGCGCTTCAAAAGTAATGTGTAATTGATGTTCTTTGATGGTTTCTCTTAGCCCTTTCTCCCCTATTTGCGGATTAGATTCTTCATTCCCTTTAAAGCTGCCTTTTCCTTCCAACAAAAAACTACACTCATCATAGTTTCCTATATTGCCCGCTCCAGCTTCAAATAATGCCTCCTGAACTACCTGTACATGGGTTTTTGGAACATGAACAATTAATTTCTTAATCAGTGCCGATTTTGGAAGCAAAATTTGTTGATTTACAATTCCAATTCGTTTACAAATTTCATAATTTACACCTTTGTGAACATTATCTAAAGCAGTGTGGATGGCATAAATATTAATTTGATGTTGAATTGCTTTCATCACAACTCGCTCTACATAAGATTTTCCTGTGATTTTCTTTAACCCACTAAAAATAATAGGATGAAAAGTTAGAATTAAATTGCATTTATTTTGAATAGCTTCATCTACCACCTCTTCTAAGCAATCTAAAGTAATTAAAACACCCGTTACCTCAGCTTGAGCATCGCCAACAAGAAGACCTACATTATCAAAATCCTCTGCTAAAGACAATGGAGCTAACTCTTCAATAATTTCAGTAATTTGATTGACTTTCATAAGCGTAATTATAATTTTAAATTAGTAATGTAAATTATTGAGGAATAATGCTTGCTAATTTTTCGGTTAATTTTTTTCTGCTGTAATCCTCTATTCCTTTGGATGATACTTTTAATTTTCCTTTCAGAAAAGCAGAAAACAATTCCTTGATATATCTTTTTATTCCTTCTTGATCTTCGTAATCAAAACATACACCTGCGTTGGTTTGTTCTAAGATCTTACAGACATCCCAATCTTTTGGTCCAATGGCTAAAATAGGTCTTTGGGCACTCATGTATTCAAAGAGTTTAGCGGGAATAATTCCTTTGGTTTGGGGCTGATTTTTTTCAATTAACAATAAAACCTGTGCACCTTCTTGTTTTTTTAAGGCTTCTTCGTGAGGTAAATAGTCTGTTGTTCTTAGATATGATTCTAGTCCATTTTCTTGAATTGAATCAATTACATTAGAAGCTGTTTTTCCTATTAAATCTAGTTCAAAAAAAGATTCAAAATCTTTATTTTCTTGAATTAAATCATTAAAAATTTTCCATAAATGAATTGGATTTCTGTCTTTCATCAACGAACCAATATGTGAAAAAGTAAAATGTTCATCTAGTTCTGGCGTTTCCATGTAAGGTCGTTCATCATAACCATTCGTGATTAAATGTACAGGTTGCTTGGTTTTACTTTGAAATTCTAATTGAGTAGAAAAACTAGTCACCACCAATTGATCTGCACTTTTCAATACACTGGTTTCTAAGTCTTGATGTTTTTGCTTAGATTGCTCGTTAAGTTTAAGCTCTTCATGATAACTGATGCTTGTCCAAGGATCCCTAAAATCTGCTATCCAATGTAGATTAGAAAATTCTTTTTTTAAACCCAAACCAATTAAATGTAAACTATGTGGTGGACCTGTTGTAATCAAGGTATTAATTTGTTCTTTCTGCAGGATTTTTTTGATTTCATTAATGGAAGGGCCTACCCAGAACTTTCGGGCATCTGGAATAAAATAATTTCCTCTAACGTAAAGCATTAACTGCTGAAGTTTGGTTTGTTTTTTGCTTTCTGTAATAATTCCAGAACTAAATTTTTCTGTACTTTTCTTAGCCATTAAATTGGCTAATGCATAAGGCTCAATAATTTTCTTCTTATGTATTTTTACACGTTTAAGCACCTCTCTAGAAAGACTATCATCTACTATAGGATAGCTGGGGTTTTCAGGAATAAAGACTTGAGGCTGTATATTGAATTCGGGTAAATATTTTACAAATTTTAACCATCGCTGCACTCCAGGACCCCCAGCAGGAGGCCAATAATAAGTAACTATGAGTACCTTTTTATTCATCTATTTATATGTATTTTTAAGCGAACAAGCTTTTACATTGAATAAGACTTGTATATAAAATATTGTACAATCATTATGCATTTCCAAAACGAACAAGTTTTGCTTGATCAGATGCAAAAGCGCGCTACTCATTGGAAGAAGACTTCCATGCACGAAACCCACCAAAGCCAATTAAAATAAGTAACAAAAGACTTGATGCCAAAGTAATTTTACTTCCATTAGCAACTACTTGTGGTTCAAAGCTAAAAACAATTTCTCCTTCGCCTTGCGGAATTTCTAATCCGCGTAACAAATAGTTGACTCTAAAATGCTCAACTTCTTCACCGTTTATGCTCACTTTCCAGCCCTTTTTGTAATACGATTCAGAAAAAACAGCAATTTGATTTTTATTGGATTTAAACGTATAGGTTAAATGATTGGGTTGATGTGTTTTTAGTGCTATTTGAGCCTGACTTGTAGGTTCAAATTTTTCAGCAGAAATGAGGTCTTTAAATTCCTCATGAATAACCACCTGCTTTTTTGAATCAAATTCATTTAAAGCTAAAATTTCTTCATTGGCATCCTTCACCCAAATAATATCATTAACTAACCATGCATTTCCATTAGTATCTGGGTTTTCTTCTACTAACATTTTATTTTCGTCTGGATAAATTTGATATTTTACATGAAGCATATTCAACACTTCTTGATTACCTTTTACAATATGAAAATCAAAAACATCTTGAATACGTTGTGGTTTTGCTGCATGATATCCACCCAACGAATGATGAAAAAATGAAGCTCTAGCAGAATTAAACGGGTTTACACTCAAATCTAAAACGCGGTATTTGCCTTCGTCTTTTTTTATTTGCAAATCAGCTTGATTTGCAGAAAAAGGTTTTTCCATTCGGTGTTTTGGAACAAAATCTGATGCATTTACATAACGCTGATTTACAAAAATCAAATCGCCTGCAACCAGTAAGCCAATACTTAGCATTACCCATTGACTCTTCATTTTCTTTTGGAGGTATAAATAAACCAATGTGGCTATTGCTAAAATAAAGAAAAGTGAACGCAATGTATCAGAGAAGAAAAGCGCTTTTCTATCTTCTTTTAAGGCGCGCATTAGTTGCGGACCAAAAACTTGATTGAGTTGAGCATCTTGGGCTCCAGAAAAACTGAGCAAACTTGTTCCTAAAAGCAAAAACAACAAAGTAAGCCCCCCTAAAATTAAAGTCGATTTCTTTACTGCCTCAGTGTTTTCTTTCAGCTGATTTTGTGAAGAAAACAGCTTTGCTAAACCTAAAACAGCTAACACAGGAACACATAACTCTAAAATTACTTGTATAGAGGAAACAGCTCTAAACTTGTTATACAACGGAAAATATTCAATAAATAATTTAGTAAGGAAAGCAAAATGATCTCCCCAAGACAAAAGCAAACTTAAAACAGCTCCGCCAATTAGCCAGTATTTATGCTTTCCTTTAACCAAGAAAAGAGCAAGGACAAATAAAAACAAAACACTTGCCCCCACATAAGCTGGCGCCGCAACGTAGGATTGTGGCCCCCAATAAGTGGGCAAGCCTTGAGTATATTGTTTGGCTTCAGCATGAGGTACGCCAAGATTGATTAATTCTTCGTAAAAATTGCTTTTTTCGTCTAAATCTTGGTTACTGCTTCCGCCTTTAAAATTCGGAATTAATAAATTAAACGATTCTAAAATCCCATAGCTGTATTCTGTGATATATTCGTAAGAAAGTCCTGAAGAAGAAGATTTTTTTGGTTCTCCATTTTCATTAATACTAATTACTGAAGGCCCTCTAGTGGAGTGTTCTGCATATTCTGCTGTTGCCATAATATTAGTAGCATTTAAACCTAAAGCCACTACCACAGAAACCAGCATTAAACCAATGCTTTTAAAAAAATGAGGAAGTTCTTTTAATTGAAAAAAATGATATGCGTAAACACCTCCTAAAACAATACACAAAAGCATGAGGTAGAAAGTCATTTGAAAGTGATTAGCCACTAACTCTAACCCCATGGCAATACACAGCAAAATACTCCCCCAAAAGTATTTTTTATTAAAAACACTAATAATTCCTGCTAAAACCATTGGCATATAAGCAATAGCATGGGCTTTTGCATTGTGACCAACCCCTAAAATAATAATTAAATAAGTAGAAAAACCAAAAGCTAATGCACCAATGACAGCAATTTTGGGATCTATTTTTAATACAAGAAAAAGAATATAAATTCCTATAAAATAAATAAATAAATAATCGGCTGGTCTGGGCAAAAACCGAATTAAACGATCTAATTCTTTGATATAATTATGCGGATAATTGGCTCCTACCTGATAGGTAGGCATTCCGCCAAAAGCATTATCCATCCAGTAAGGTTCTGTATGAGTGGTTGCAATAAATTCTTTTTGTTGCTGAAACATTCCCACGTGTTGTTGAATGTCACTTTGCTCTATTACTTTTCCTTGAAGTACAGGGTAAAAATAAAGTAAGGATAAAAAAACAAATCCTATTAAGATTAAAATGTGAGGTAAGAACTTTTTATATTTCATTTATTCGTTTCTTCAATTAATCAATTTCCTCATAATCAACATATTCACCAACTTGATGATTTTTTTTGGTCTTTAGCTTGTTTTTCGTAGAATTTGATGATTTCCTAGATGTATTTGTATCAAAGTTATCTCTATATCTATTTTGAAACTCCTGATTGAATCTCTTTTCTAAGCTTTCACGAAATTTAGTAGCCATCAGTTTTAAGAGAAATGGCCAAACCCATCTTCCTATAATCCTAAGAAAAAAATAGAAAAGCAAGAAGTACAAAAAATATTCCAAAAACTTATCCATAGTTAGCGTTTAGGTTACAAAAATAGTATTCTTATTTTTGTTAGTAGAATAAAAATGAATTAAAGTTGCAAACCTTAGTTGGATTATAATTACACGGTTCAAATC
>JAIUMH010000128.1 GCA_022565635.1 Flavobacteriaceae bacterium
TCCCTCTTAGACTCATAGAAACTTTAGTCCCTCGGCTAACGTAAAATCGAGTAAATTAGTGAACTAAAATAAATGAATTTCAACAGAATATAACTAATTGAATATCAGTAATATATTTTACGTTAGTCAGAAGCTAAAAAAAAATCGTCAATCATAAAAATCGACCGAAATTGATAATTTTTGTATCTTTGATAAAAGACAAAAGAAAATGGATTTAGAAGCAAGAAAAATATCATTTGTTCAAGAATTTTTAAGACTTCAAAATGAGGAAATCGTTAGCGGACTTGAAAAATTATTACGCAAAAGGAAAGCTGAATTGGCTGAAAAGAATTTCAAGCCAATGACAATGGAGCAATATAATGCAGAAATTGACCAAGCAATGGAAGACTCAAAAAATGGACGAATGATAAAAGCAACAGATTTAAAGGCTAAAATCCAAAAATGGAGTTAGAAGTTTATTGGTTAGAGCTTGCGGAAAACAAGCTTGAGGATATTTATAACTATTATTTAATCAAGGCAAGTAAAAGAGTAGCTGAAAATTTAGTTAATGGAATTGTTGACTCCACTATTGGTATTGAAAAGCAACTAGAAATTGGACAAGTTGAAACGAGCTTGAAACATAGAGAACAAGAATTTCGATATTTAGTGTTTAAGAATTACAAAATAGTTTATTGGATAAATTATGACTTTAGACGTATCGAAATTGCGAATGTTTTTGACACGAAACAAGATCCTGATAAAATAAATGAAACTGAATAAAAAACCAGTTGCCAACATCGGCAATAAGCAATTGGGGTTTAAGTGATTAAACGAAAAGTAAATGAATACATCAAATGTCTTTGCTAAACCGAAAAGTTTGGCTGTAAAAAGACCCAACTGCCCATAGCCGAGGACCGATATGAAATTTAATTTTAAACGCTTTTTAAACTAACAAATAAAAACCGTAAGACTTTGTTTTATAGCGATTTAACATTAAACCCAAAGACTGAAAACTAAACAAATAGATTACAAAAAGTGAGTTTGACTAAGTTCAACTCACTTTTTTTTGTATTTTTAGTGAATTAAAGGATATGCCATGAACTTTCAAAATAAAATTTTCGCAATCATAATGCTATTCATTTTTATTTCATGTAGTAGTGATGATGCAGTAGAACAGGCTGAAGAACCTGATTTAACAAGTTGCGATTTTACGAGTTATCGGTATTATTACCATGAACAACAAGAATTGGGAGAAATGGATGAAGAGTTTATTGTACTTGGTATTAGAAATGAATTTACAGATGAAGAAATTGCAAGCTTTGTAAGTTCATTTGACGAGTTTGATCAAACTTATGAATACACCCTTCGTGGTGATGAATATTTTCCATGGAACGAATTACCTATTAAATTTAGTAGCTCTAAAACTTGTGAAGAAATCACTTACTTGATGAGTCAACTAAGAGAATATTCTATTATCTCTTACACTCATTTTGCTTTTCAAACAGACGATTGCACTGGTATGGATTGGGAACCACTGGGAGAGCGATGTATTTTAAGTTATGATAACACATTTTTTGTGAAGGTTTTTGACAAAGACGATTTAACGGATCTCAATGAAATGATGGAGGAAACTAAAACTGTTATTTTTGAACAGTTTTCCTCTTTACCCGAGTGGTTTGTTCTAAAAACCACCGAAGATTCTCCAAGAGATGCTTTAGCTATGGCTGTTTACTTTTACGAAAGCGGTTTGTTTGATCTTACTGATTTTAGTTTTACACATTATGGAGTAGAGTAAAAAACCTCCAACCTACTTCTCTAACCAAACTTTAAAATCTTTAGTTCGTTCTCTACTCACAATTAAATTTATTGAGTTAAATTTATTCATTTGAATTCTACACCTAGAATTAGAATGGGTGTAAATCTCTTTGATGTGCTTTTTATGAATTAAGTATTTTCTGGAAATTCTAAAAAAATGAGTCGGATTAAGCTGCGTTTCTAAATGGTCTAAGGAAACATCTAAATCATAGGTTCTTCCTGTCTCTGTACTTACAAAAGTAGATTTATTTTCGCTGTAAAAACATTCAATTTCATCCGTATGGATGATGATGATTTTATGACCTACTTGAATGGTAAATCGATTTTTAAAGGCTTTTTCTTGAAGTTGATTTTGAATGAGTTGTTGAAATTGCTGTACATTAAAATTATTGAGCTGTAGGTTTTTCCACTTGGTAAGTGCTTTTAAAAGTTGCTCCTCTTCAATGGGTTTTAAAAGATAATCAATGCTATTTAATTGGAATGCTTGAAGTGCAAATTCATCGTAAGCCGTGGTAAAAATAATAGGACATTTCACTTCTACTTCTTCAAAAATTTCAAACGAAACCCCATCGCTTAATTGCACATCTAAAAAAAGTAAATCAGGCTGATGAATTTTTAAGTATGCAATTGCAGATTTCACATCGTGAATTAAATCGGCTTCTGGATAATTATTTTTCATCAGCATTCGGTTCAGACGCCTTGCTGAAGGTTTTTCATCTTCAATAATAAGCAATTTCAAATTATTCATTTTCGTTTTCTATTAAGGGTAAAGCAATTACAAATTTTTGATTTTCTGCTGAAATTTTAACGGGCAAGTTAGTAAAATTCTTATATCGATTTTTGATATTAGCTAAACCAATTCCCGTATTTGCTGAAGCAAAATGAGATTTCAACTGAAGTGTATTTTCTACGTACAAGTAATTCGATTTTTGATAGATGTTGATTTCTAACTTTTCTTGGCTAGAAATCGTATTGTGTTTTACTGCGTTTTCAATCAATAATTGCAATGAAAGTGGAGGCATTAAAAAATGAGGTTGAATAGTTGAATCGAGATGAATTTCAAAGGCATCTTCAAAGCGCATGCTGAGTAAACGAGCATACCCTTTTATAAAATCAATTTCCTCTTTCAGCTCTACTAAATCTTTATCTCTCTGCTCTAACACATACCTATATACTTGTGAAAGCGAAGTGGTAAATTGTTGAGCTTTATCTGTGTTTTCGTCAATAAGCGCAGCTAATACATTTAAACTATTGAACAAAAAATGAGGGTCTAATTGCGATTTCAAAGCTTGAAATTTTGCCGTGTTTTGTTCTGCTATAATATGTTGATTCCTCAACTTAGCTTCTTGTAGGGCTTTCCAAAAATAAAATAAATGAAAACACAAAGTCACCACAAAAGCAATGAGCATGGCAAATAAGTAATTACCAAAAAACTCAATGGCTAAAAACTCCTGAAAAGTATATTGTTCAACACCTACAAAATGCCCTATTCGAGCCATAAAGAAGGCTAATGTTGAAAGAAAAACAGAACCAATAACACCAACAAACAGCATTTTTTTTGGCGATTTTTCCCAAGAAAAAAGCTGGTTTAAATAGCTGAAGAATAAAATGTTGGTGATTCCTATACAGGCCGCATAGATAAAATTAATCAATGGATTTTTCCAATTCCAAAGAAAATTTTGGTCAAAGTCCATGGCTATAAAATTGATGAGGTGAATCATCAATGAAATAAAAATGGAGAGAAATAAAAATGTTTTTAATGCTTTCATCAGTTGTAAATTTACAACAAAAGTGAGGTACAAAAACAGTTTCAAAAAATAGATCAGGATGAGTTGTTAAAAACAAGGGCTGAATTGAAAACTGCTATCTTTCTTGAGTACCTTTTTTATGTTTTGCATGTATAAGAAGTAACGTAATAAAATGTAGAGCTTTTTCAGTTTGGCATAGACTTTTATTAAAAGAATTGATTTTGCCTTTGGATTGATACAGATATTTTTTTACATGTAGTTGGCAGTTCGTTCTTTTTTTCTTTTATGTTCTTTAGTTTTAAAAATTACCTTTATATTTGTAACCCTTGTGTAAGGTTTAATAATTTGGTTATATGAAAGACTATTTAACATTAGCAGAAACTTCAGAAATTATAGGTAAAAGTAAAGAAACTTTACGAAGATGGGATAAAGAAGGTATTCTAAATGCTGTTAGAGAACCCGTTTCTAACTACAGAATGTACAGAAAATCTGATATTCAAACACTATTAGGTAGTCTTTTTGATGAAGTGGTTAAAGACGAGGTTTCAAATTATGTTGAACCTGAGAATAAATATTCTGTATTAGAATTATTTGCAGGAGCAGGTGGATTGGCAATAGGTTTAGAAAAGTCAGGTTTAAAATGCATTGCGCTTAATGAAATTGATAAATGGGCTTGTGAAACACTTAGAAACAATAGGCCAAATTGGAATGTATTAGAAGGAGATATTAAAAATTTTGATTTCACAAAATACCATAATAAGGTTGATGTAGTTACAGGAGGATTTCCATGTCAAGCTTTTAGTTATGCAGGCAAAAAATTAGGTTTAAATGACGCTAGAGGCACACTTTTTTATGAGTTTGCAAGAGTGGTTCAAGAGGTTAATCCCGTGATTTGTATAGGTGAAAATGTGAAAGGTCTTTTAAGTCATGAAAAAGGAAAAACACTTCAAGGAATGATTTCTATTCTTGATGAGATTGGCTATAATGTTGTACCTGTACAGGTATTAAAAGCTATAAATTATAGAGTTCCACAAAAAAGAGAGCGATTGATTTTAGTTGGTGTTAGAAAAGATATTGATATTAATTTTGAGTACCCTAAACCACATAGAAAAATTTATAATTTAGTAGATGCCCTTAAAAAAGGAGAACTCTATCCCTGTGATGTTCCTAAATCTAGTGGTGCAAAATATCCAGATTATAAAAAGAAAGTTCTCGACTTAATTCCTCCAAAAGGTTACTGGCGTGATTTGCCAGTTGATCTTCAGAAAGATTATATGGGTAAAAGTTTTTATCTTGGTGGCGGAAAAACAGGTATGGCGCGCAGAATAGGTTGGGATGAACCCTCTCTAACACTTACTTGTAGTCCTGCTCAAAAACAAACTGAAAGATGTCACCCTGATGAAACTCGACCTTTTACAGTTCGTGAGTATGCGCGTATTCAGACGTTTCCAGATGAGTGGGAGTTTGCAGGTTCTGTTGCTCAACAATATAAACAAATAGGTAATGCTGTTCCCGTTAACCTTGGTCAAGAAGTTGGTTTTTCCGTCATAAAATTTTTAAATGAATATTACAGTTTATCAAAACCAAAGTAATAACTGTAATTTTCAAATGTAATCTGATCAAGTATTGAACGTTTTGAAATTCCCGTTTCTTCTTTTATTTCTTTAAGCGCAGAATTAACCGATTTGGTTTGTTTTTTATCTACAGTTTCCAAAAAGTCGTTTATTGCTACTGGCAAGGCTTTGTAAAGATTGTAAAGAGCGTTTTGCTTACCAGAAACCAATGTGTAGAATTGATCTCCAGATATTTTAAAAACTCTACTGTGACTATACTCTTTACCGTTAATATCACCTGTCCAATGTTCTGTAAAACTTCCTTTAGCTAAAATTTGTACCCAATAACATTTTGCTTGTTTGTAGTCATCTGCATACCGAGCCAATTTTTGAAATAGTGCTTCTGCGGAACTACTGTTCATAGTATTATGTTTATTTTTGATGTCTGCAAATAACGTATTGTTTTTTGCTTTAATATCAAAACCACTTAACTTACCTATTTCATAACCTTCAATTCCTCCAAGCACTTCTTCATGAAACGTTCCAATTGAGTTATTTATAGACTTATCTATTTGACGTAAAATTTCGGTTTCAATGATGCTTTCTTCGTCAATCTTGTTGAATTTGGTGTCAAAAGTTAACTTAATAGTGTCAATTTTGTTATTATAGAATTTTTTCTTGCTTATCTTAGCCTTAGCTTTTTCGTATGAAACATGCAAGTTTTCTATACATTTCAGCAAATGTTCGTCCGCCACAAAATCAACATATTTATTTTTCATATTTACTTCAAATAGACTTTAACCTTTTAATTATTTATAAATTCTAACAAAGATTCATTCACTTCTTGATGATGAGTAAAAGTAAGTCCATGTGGTGCGCCTTCAATAATTTTGAGTGAAGAATCTTTAATTAGCTGATGTGCTTTCTTTCCTGAAACCTCAAAAGGTACAATTGCATCATCATCTCCGTGTAAGATTAAAGTAGGAACATCAATGCCTTTGCAATCTTCACGTAAATCGGTTTTACCAAAAGCATCCACACAATCTAAGGTAGCTTTTCTTGAAGCAGAAAGTGCCACATTCCAATTGAGTTGAACTTGCGCTTCACTTACTCTATCCTGGTGCTTTTCTATAGCAACAAAATTTCTTCCAAATCCACTAAAAAAATCGGCTCTATCTTTGCTTATTCCTTCTTTCATTCCATCAAAAACAGAAGAATCTACTGCATTAGGATTGTCTTCTGTCTCTAACATAAATGGAGCAATAGAGGACATAAACACAGCTTTTTCTATACGTTTGCTTCCAAATTTGCCAAGGTATTTAGCAACTTCTCCCCCACCCATAGAGAATCCAACCAAAATCACATTTTTTAAATCGAGTTGTAGAATCAACTCATTTAAATCGGATGCCATTTGGTTGTAGTTGTATCCCATCCATGGTTGGTCAGATTGTCCAAAACCTCTTCTGTCATAAGTAATTACTCTAAAACCTTTCTCTACAAAAAAAGGAATTTGAAATTCCCACATTTTCTGGCTTAAAGGCCAACCATGAATAAATACAATAGGTTTTCCTTCTCCAAAATCTTGATAAGCCAACTGAATTGGATTTCCTTTTTCGCTATCATTTGTTGTTATATAATTCATTGCTTTAAATTTTAATTCAACATTAGTTTACTTTAATTTAGAAGTATAAAAAGTATATTTCACTTTTAAGAGCTAAAATTTATTCATCAATTAAAATATCTAAAATTTGAATAGCCGCTTCACTCACTTTTGTTCCTGGACCAAAAACAGCTACTGCTCCTGCATCAAAAAGAAAATCATAATCGGCTGATGGAATAACTCCACCAACAATGACCATAATATCTTCTCTTCCGTATTTTTTTAATTCTTCCACAACCTGAGGAACTAAGGTTTTATGTCCTGCGGCTAAAGAAGAAACTCCTAAAATATGAACATCATTTTCTACGGCTTGTTTAGCGGCTTCTGCGGGTGTTTGAAACAAAGGACCTACGTCAACATCAAAACCTACATCTGCGTAACCCGTAGCTACCACTTTAGCACCACGGTCATGCCCATCTTGTCCCATTTTCGCAATCATAATTCGCGGTCTTCTCCCTTCTAATTCAGCAAATTTATCGGCTAACTCACGGGCTTTTTTAAATGATAAGTCTTCTTTCATTTCACTGCTATAAACTCCACTAAAGGATTGAATTTTTGCTTTATGTCTTCCAAAAACTTCTTCTAAGGCATCGCTAATTTCACCTAATGTAGCTCTTTCACGTGCAGCTTCAACCGCAAGTGCTAATAAATTCCCTTCACTTGATTGAGCTGCTTCAGTTAGAGCCTTCAGTTTTTGCTTAACCACCGCTGTGTTTCTGGAGGCTTTAATTTGATCTAGTTTTTCTATTTGTTGTTTTCTAACCGTTTGGTTATCTACTTCTAAGGTAACAATGGGGTCTTCTTTGGGTAATCGGTATTTGTTAACGCCTACTATGGTTTCTACTCCACTATCAATTCTGGCCTGTTTTATTGCTGCCGCTTGTTCAATTCTAAGTTTAGGTATTCCTTCTTCAATAGCTTTGGTCATTCCTCCCAGCTCTTCAACTTCTTGAATTAACCCCCATGCTTTATGGGCAATTTCATGGGTTAACTTTTCCACATAATAACTTCCCGCCCAAGGATCTACGGTTTTGGTAATTCCTGTTTCGTCTTGCAAATACAATTGTGTATTTCTTGCAATTCTTGCTGAAAAATCGGTAGGCAAAGCAATAGCTTCATCTAAAGCATTGGTATGTAAGGACTGAGTTCCTCCAAAAGCCGCTGCCGAAGCTTCAATACACGTTCTGGCTACATTATTAAATGGATCTTGTTCGGTTAAGCTGTATCCACT
>JAIUMH010000129.1 GCA_022565635.1 Flavobacteriaceae bacterium
TCTCCTAGTGGATTTGGTTTGTTTTTTAAGGTAGACTTATGCGGATTTGAGGAATCAATTAAAATGAGAAAATTATTTTTATTTGCATTAACAATTTTTATAGTTTCATGCGCAGATGACTTTGAAGCCAATAATGAATCTTTTGAAGTTTCAAAAAGAGAAGACCCGATTATATTTGATGAAGAAAGGTTAACCGATGTTGAACTTATGCGATTAGACTTTGTGAAAGCAGTAGGCTTAGCATTAAAACATAGTGAACCCTTTAGAGAAGTAATTAAATCTGAGGCATTGAAAAAGTTCAATAGAGATTATGACGTATTATATGATATGATTAAAGACTATCCTATCAACGGTAATGTAGAAACTAATGACCTAGGCTCTGTTCAATATACCAGTGTTAGTGAATTGCTGCATATATTCATGCCTAGCAGTAGAAGGCTTTCGGAAATTGAGGCAAAATTACCATACCTAACAATTTTTGTTCCGACCTTACCCGAAGATACATTTTCTGCAGAATTATGGGAAACTAATAATCAAGTTCCTGAGGTTGCTTTAAGATTATTTTCAACTAATGATGTGCCTATTTTTGATTCTGAATATGAAGAAATGTATGTATTAGATTCTGATCTTATTCCAAGTTATCCTGTGGTGGTTGTAAAAGATAATGAAAGAGTGACCCTAGATCCACCTCCAAGTAGTCAAGGTAATAATGATCTCACAGTTTTTAGTGGTGGACATAATACCACCTCACGGACTTATTTTTATTTAACAGCGAATTTTGATGGCACTGCCTACGGTTCAGGTAATGGCGGCGGTTTTAACCCTGACCCTGGAGGTAATGGCGGCGGTTTTGACCCTAACCCTGGAGGTAATCAAGGTGGAAATCCAGGTTCAGGTTGCGACCCTGGTTTTCCACTTGTGCAGGGTAATCAACATACTGTAAACGATTATTTGACGGACTCTTATGAAGTTTTTGAAGAATATTTTATGACACAACAAGCGTGGCAAAGGGATAATTTGTATTATCAACTTACCCCAACAAATACCGAAGACTTCTATGTGGGAGATTATTACAAAGAAGCCGTAACTCATTTTCAATTATCTGGAGACCCTTATAATACATTCGACTGGATTGCTAATCAACAGTCTGGTCCTAACCCTGATCCTGGATTAGGTCATCAAAACTGGGCAACAAATAATGCTTGGACAGATGGTAGTTTTGAGTTCCAAATAAAAGTTGTTGATAATTCAAAAAGCAGATCATTTGAAAATATAAATTTATATTTTCCAGCTTCTCCTTATGATTTATTTGAGATAGAACATGAAACTAAAAAAGAACGTAGAAAATTTTGGCATGTTTGGAAAACAACCTATTACAGAACAAAGATAACAGGATTTAAAGGAATGGACTTTACTTCAACAGACATCAATGATATACAATTGCGTTTAAATTCATGGGATTTAAATAATTATTCAAATGTTTGGAATTATCATGTTTCAGAGTTTGATATACCAATTCAAAACGAATTAACTACAACAAAACAAAGAAAATATAATCTAAACTTAGACGTTGAGGGTCAGATTAAAAAGGTTGGTCTTAAGTTTGGAGCAGAGGCGGAAGACACACAAACAACCACCCGTACACAAAAGTATATAGATCAAAATGATGAATTGGGTCAGTTTGATGTTCACTTTGGTGATCGTATTTTATTGAAAAATAATTGTAATAATCAACTTTATCCAATGATATACTCTCATTCGATGATAAACCTTGAAATAAGACCTGTTCAAGTTGTCTTTTAATATTAAGTTTAACAAGGGAGCTCTGCTCCCTTGTTATTTAAAATTATTAGTATGAAGAATTTTATTATATTTACTTTAACCTTAGTTTTTTTTTCTTGTAGCTCAGATGATGATATTACAGGTCTTCATGAAGCAGAAAACGCTATGTCTATAATCATTGATAATCAAGAATATATTTCTAAAAATGAAATGGTTACATCAAATGAGAATTGTGAAAGACTATACGTTAACACCTATTTTTATAAAGAAGACGAAATTTATTTTCGATTTAGAATGCATTTATCAACTTCCGGAGAATTACTTTATGTATGGTATGATGAGAGAGATCTTTCCGCTGGAGATTTAGAGCTGATTAAAATTTTTATGGCTCCAAATTTTAATCCAACTAAGACCTTTAACATATCCAATTTTGAATATGACAAAGCAACAGGAGATTTAGCTTTTGATTTTTCTGGAACAGTTTTTTGGGAAAATGACAATTCAGAATATCGAGACCTTGAAGGTAATATAAATATAGCTTCTTCTGAAAACGTAAATTGTGACATTGCCATCAAACAATTAACCTATTACTCTAACGAGTTAAATCTTTATAGTGATTTTTGGAGTGTAACACAACATTTTAATAATTCTCAAACTCATCGTTTTATTACAAACAATGGATTTATACTTCAACTTCATGTGGCTTCAGATTTGTGGGATTTATCAATTGGGGAATATGAGTTTAACGAAGATTCTGAAACAAATTTTGTTTCTTTGAAAGAACAACATGGTGATATAATTGCAACTCAAACACCTATAGAAAATCAACACGAATGGTTAAATTATCTTACAAGTGGGAAAATAATTTTAGATGAAAAGTTTGTAGAAAACGATGAGAAGATTATTGCTGGAAGAGTGTATATGGATGTTAGCTTAAATGATGAAATTGTATATTCAATCAATGGTTTGAAGTTTAGCGTTGGAAGTACTAATAATTAAGTTTTGTTCTTGAAAAGTAACTGTTGCTTAAAATGTAAAATATGAAAACAAACTTCTTTTTAATTTTAGTAACTATCTTAATTTTTATTTCCTGTGAAAGTGATGATTACAGTCCTGTATGGCATCAAAACGATGGGGTTTATGTACTCACTAAATATGAATCAGAAACTCCTGTTCATTTGTTTAATGATTTTGAAGCCCACACTGATTTTAGTGAAGCTTGGATTGAACCAAGCCATTGGACACCCGACAGGGAGGCTTTTAGGTTTTTTGACCGTTCAGATGGTACTAATATAATGGGTATATCTTATATGGTGCCTGCTTACAAGTTCAGTCCGTGGCCGTTTGGTGTAAGTATTGTAAGTGCTCAAATCCATCTTGACAAAGAATTTTCACAAAATGTAACTTACATTGATATCTCACAAAGCTATAATTATACAGATTTGTCTGACATTGATTTTTTACTTTACGAAGAAAAAAATCCTGCTTTGTTAGAATTTGAAATAATAGACGATGATATAATTCATGCCTTGTTTTTAATGAGAGTGTTTGATGTAAAATTAAATGAATATGTTTATGTAGAAATTGAAGCAGAATTTTTGAAAGTTCGAGGCAGGAATAAGGATTAAAATTAAACCCATTTATGATTCAACAAATCAAAGCAAATTTTTAAATGAACTTAATTCTTATATTCACTATGATTTAAATTTGTTTTTTAATTCGGGTATAAGATATCTAGAAGAAATTAATGCAAGCTCTCAACCAGACAATTTCTTTGAATTTGAAGCCTATTATTTCTCAGATGACCTTGAGCGGTTTAGGTAAATTCTCTCTATCTTTGTCCACACTTAAAAAAACACCTAATTTCCATGGAAAATAAAGTGCGCGTAAGATTTGCTCCTAGTCCCACGGGACCTTTACATATTGGCGGTGTAAGAACAGCCCTCTACAATTATTTATTTGCTAAAAAACACAAAGGCGATTTTATTCTTCGTATTGAAGATACCGACCAAAAACGCTATGTTGAAAAGGCAGAAGATTATATTGTAGAAAGCTTAAACTGGTGTGGTATTCCTTATGATGAAGGGCCAGCTAAACCGGGAAAATACGGTCCTTACAAACAGAGCGAACGAAAAGAGATTTACCAAAAATACATCCAAGTTTTACTAGATAAAGGCGAAGCTTACTACGCTTTTGACACCCCTCAAGAACTGGATCAACTAAGAGCTGAAGCTGAAAAAAAGGGAGAAAAATTTAGCTATGGTCCTTCCAATAGAAATGAATTGAATAATTCACTTCACTTAGAGGAAGAAGAAACCAAAAAACGAATTGCTTCGGGCGATTTTGTGGTTCGGTTTAAAACACCGGTCAATACTACCTTAAACATTAAAGATGAAGTACGCGGTTACGTAGAAGTGCAAACCGATAACTTAGATGATAAAATTCTCTTTAAAAGCGATGGCTTACCAACTTATCATTTAGCCAATATTGTAGATGATCACCTCATGGAAATCACCCACGTTATTCGCGGTGAAGAATGGTTGCCTTCGTTACCTTTACACTACTTGCTTTACGAAGCTTTTGGTTGGAAAGCGCCAAGTTTTGCGCATTTACCACTTATTTTAAAGCCCAGTGGAAAAGGAAAATTAAGTAAACGTGATGGAGATAAAGATGGATTCCCCGTTTTTCCGCTTCAGTGGAAAGATCCTAAAACAGGCGATTTGTCAAGTGGTTATAGAGAAGATCACTACTTACCAGAAACCTTGGTGAATGTATTGGCTTTTTTAGGCTGGAACCCCGGTACTGAACAAGAACTTTTTTCTTTAGAAGAATTGATACAAGCTTTCGATTTAAAGAAAGTCAATAAAGCAGGTGCCAAATTTGATCCTAAAAAAACACTTTGGTTTCAACAACAATACCTTCAAAAAGCACCCATTGAATATTTGATGAAAGCTTTTATGAATGAATTAGAATCGCTAGAAATTGAAGCTTCAGAGGCTTACGTAGAAGAAGTGATTCATACGGTAAAAGAACGAGCTACATTTGTTTCAGATTTGTGGGAATTAAGTAGTTTTTACTTTGAAGCACCTCAAGATTTTGCACCTAAAGCTTCTAAAAAAGTATGGAAAGAAGACACGGAAATCGTCATGAAAAAATTGATTGAAGTAATTTCTGAAGTTGATGACTTTTCAGAAGAAAACTTGAAGGAAGAAATCAAACCTTGGATAGCCGATTCGGGTTATGGTTTTGGAAAAGTGATGCAACCATTGCGACTTTCATTAGTGGGTGATATGAAAGGCCCGGATGTTTTTCACATACTTGCTTCAATTGGAAAAAATGAAGCCGTAAAACGAATGAATTTTGCTATTCAATCCTTAAGCTAGTTATAAAATTAATAATAACAAACCAAGATCTTCCGAGTGTCCACACTTGGAAGTACTCTTGATTTCCGTGCGCCCACAGTGAAGCAATTTTCCGAGCATCCACAGTGAAGCGATTTTCCGAGCATCCACACGGAAGCGATTTTCCGAGCATCCACACGGAAGCGATTTTCTGAGCGTCCACAGTGAAGCGATTTTCCGAGCGTCCACAGTGAAGCGATTTTCCGAGCGTCCACACGGAAGCGATTTTCCGAGCGTCCACACGGAAGCGATTTTCCGAGCGTCCACGCTCGGAAATGTTCTGTAAATTAAAAGCGTCCTCGCTTTAGTCTAAACTTTAAGTTAATCTAATCAACATTTTAAATAGCATATAAAAAACCGCACAATCAAATTTCTAGTAAAATTTAGTTTCTTTGTAATAAAAAACAATGCAAGCCTCAACTTATAAAAATCAACACCTTAAAGCAGTAGTTATTTTGCTTTTGATCTTAAGTTGGAGTTCAAATTATGCACAATCTCCCACAGCTACAGAGCAGGAAATTCAACAAGCTTTAACGCAAAGCCAAGGAAAATCTATTTGGGAAAGTTTTTATATGAGTTTTGGATTAGGTTTGATTGACAGCCCAAAAATCAATGAAGTTTTAGCTCAACAAGAAATGGCTGAAATTGATGAAACCGGAATTTTAATTGGTGTAGGTTTTAGCTTCCGATTATCGGATGAAGATTTTTTAGATTTAGAAATGAACCTCAACTCTTCCAGCAATCGCGAAGAAAACTTTGGTAACAGTTTTTCAGAATTAGGAATTCATCTGCATTACCACAGAGAAATTCTGCAATTGGAAGACGCGTACAGCTTTTCAATTGGAGCACAAGCCAGTTATGCCGATGTTAATATAGACCTATACAACCGTCAACAAGAATTCGATTTATCTAATTTAGAATTTCCAGGCAACCGAATAGAATTGAATTATCCCGCTTTTCGTTTAGGACCGAGTTTCACGTTCAATTGGAAAGATCCTAATTCTGGAAAAGTTTTTATGAAAATACAGATGCAATATGAATTTAATATTTACAGCAGTAACTGGAAAATCAACGACGCTCAATTAAACAATTCCTTCAATGAACGTTTGAATCGTTTTAACCTCAAACTAATTTTGCCTTTGTTATAATGAATACAAAAGATCTTTCCATCCATATTTTAGGCGAAAAGTTACACTTAGATGCTTCGGGAGCCATTTACTGGCCTGCAAAAAAAGCCTTGCTTATTGCCGATGTTCACTTAGGAAAAATTGAACATTTCAGAAAAAATGGAAGTCCATTACCACCCGTTTTAGGTTTGAAGAATTACGTTCAATTAGATGCGGTAATTCAGAAATATCCTGCTGAAACACTTTATTTTTTAGGAGATTTATTCCACTCTGAACTCAATTCTGAATGGAAGCGATTTGAAAATTGGGTAAAAAAGCAAAGTATGGACTTGGTTTTAATTAAAGGCAACCACGACATTATTCACGCTCAAGCTTTTGAAAACTTAGGAATTCAACTATTCAATCAATTAAAAATCACTCCTTTTTTGCTCAACCATGAGCCTATAGAAACTTCAGCATTTGTGATTTGCGGTCACCTACATCCTGGTTATCGCTTACAAGGAAAAGGCAAACAATACTTGCAATTGCCCTGTTTCTACCAGAAGAAAAATCAGCTGATTTTACCTGCTTTCGGGGCATTTACTGGACATTATTATATACAACCAGAAGAAGGAGAACAGGTGTATTTAGTAGCAGAAAATGAAGTGGTTTCACTTTGAAGAGGATAGATTTAAGTTGAAATATAGCATTGAAAATTTAAAAAAATTGAATTATTGCTTGATCATTTTTAATCTTCAATATGTTCTCCCAAGCATCCACGCTTGGAAGGAGATAAAAAAGCGTCTATTTTTTAAAATCCTTTCATCAAAAACTTAAACTTTTTAAACCAAAAAAACAATTCCAATAAAATTCACTATCTTTGTTTTTAATGAAAAAAGTTTTTCAACATATAGCCAGCTTGTTTTTAGTGCTTCTAGTTTTGGTATCTACCCAAAGCTACAGTGTTAATTCGCATTATTGTGGAAATATTTTGGTGGATAAATCTTTCGTGAAACCCGCTAAAAAATGCGCTATGCACGAAAGTAAAACCCATCACCACAAGGAAGAAGAAGCGGGTCAATGTTGTGCTGATGAAACCCAAATTATAGAAGGACAAGACCAACTAAAAATACAATCTTCAGAAATAGAACTTCCGCATCCTTATTTTGTGGAGGCATTTTTCTTCAACTTCATCTTACCAACAACTTTTGAAGAAAAAGAAACATTTACTTTTTATAACCCCCCACCTCCCTTACTTCAAAGGGATGTACAAGCCTTATACCAGGTTTATTTAATTTGATTTTTTAGTGTTTAGACTTCTAGAATCTGCTCTCAACTCATGTAGGCTTTTTTGTAGCAGACAAGTTTGAGTAATTACAATTTGTTTTTAAAATAAACAGCATCGGACGGAAGCACTCAAACTGAAAGTTGTCATTCTGTTGTCAGCTCGAGTGTCCTGCTTCCAAAATGTAGATTTGGAATAAGAATTTGATTAAGCAGGATGTATCGAGAGCCGTTTTAGAAATTGTTCTCGATAAAATTTTCAATTGCTTTTTTATTAAAACAATTGAAAATCACCAGCCTCAGGCGGGCAGGCTACTAATGACGTTTTTATGTAAATTTTTGATTATTAGTATTTTGTTTTAAGTT
>JAIUMH010000130.1 GCA_022565635.1 Flavobacteriaceae bacterium
ATAAAAACCAACAAAATAAATGATTTATGCAAAAAAATTGAAGTTAACTTCATTTTATATTCCAATTATAACAAATATAGCCAAACAGAAATTAAAGAAGCTCAAGTCATGATTTTGGACACCATTGGTTTGTTAGGTAAAACCTATTCTTACGCATCTATAGCTTATGTAGGTGGCGGAATGGGAAATACAGGCTTACACAATATCTTAGAACCAGCTACTTTTGGTATTCCTGTTATAATAGGCATGAATTATCAAAAATTTCCTGAAGCAAAAATTTTAATTGAACTAGGCGGGGTTTTTAGCATTAGTACATCAGAAGAGTTTTTTGCTAAAGGACAGAAATTGTGTAAAGACAAAGCATACAGAGAAGAAAGTGGAGAAATTTGTAAGAATTACGTTCAAAATAATACCGGAGCTACTGCACTTATATGTAAAGCTATTTTTCAAGATTCCTAGCCACCTAAAATGCTTAAGTTTCTGCGTATTTATTCAAAAAAGTCTTTTAAAATTCTAGGTTTTGAAGGGCTATATTTTAGTTTAAGTGTAAATTTGCAAAAAAAATAATTGAATGCAAGATGAAATTAATGCCTGTTTAGCTGTCCTAAAAAGAGGAGGAATTATATTATATCCAACTGATACCGTATGGGGCTTGGGTTGTGATGCCACCAATGCAGATGCAGTAGATGCGTTGTTTGCACTAAAGAAGAGACCTTCAAACAAGGCTATGATTTGTTTGGTGAGCGACTTTAAAATGCTGAATCAATATGTAGAAGAGGTGCCAGAAGTAGCTTACGATATATTAAAGTATGCCAACAAACCAACTACTATTGTGTATGAAAAACCCATACGTATAGCAGAAAATTTAGTAGGTGAAGATGATACTTTAGGTATTCGTGTTCCAAAAAATGAATTTTGCACTAAGTTAATTAGAAAGTTTAAAAAGCCTATTGTTTCTACTTCTGCCAACTTTGCTGGAGACCCTACACCAAGAAATTTTAAGGCAATTCATCCAGACATAAAAGCAAAAGTTGATTACGTAGTTAAAAAAGATTTTACCAAACCTAAAGTTGCACCATCCAGCGTAATTAAAATTGGACTTAGCGGTACTGTAGAAATTCTAAGAAAATAATATGAAGTATTATCAAGAAGCTTTAACTCACCCTATTTTTAACTATATAACTCAGGCCGCAGATGAACTTGGCTTAGAGGCATTTGTTATTGGTGGTTTTGTAAGAGATTTTTTCTTAAACAGAAAAAAAAGCGACTTAGATATTGATGTTGTAGCGGTTGGTAGTGGTATTGAACTAGCTAAAAAAACAGCTAATTTACTCCCCCACCAACCAAAAGTTCAAGTGTTCAAAAATTACGGCACTGCCATGTTAAGGGCTTTTGATATGGAGATTGAATTTGTAGGCGCTAGAAAAGAATCTTATACAGAAAATTCAAGAAACCCAGCCGTTGAAAGGGGAAGTTTGGAAGATGATCAAAATAGAAGAGATTTTACAATTAATGCACTCGCGCTTCAGTTGAATAAAAATAATTTTGGGTTACTTTTGGATCCTTTCAACGGTCTTGAAGACTTGCAGCAAAAACTTATAAAAACTCCTCTAGAACCAAGCATTACCTATTCTGATGATCCGCTAAGAATGATGAGAGCTATTCGCTTTGCGGCCCAACTTAACTTTAAAATTGAAGTTGACTCTCTTCAAGCTATTACAGATCATCATGAACGTATAAAAATCATTTCTAAAGAACGTCTGGTAAGTGAATTTAATAAAATTATGCTTACAGAAAGGCCTTCTAGTGGTATCAAATTGATGCATACCACAAAATTATTACCTTTTTTCTTACCCGAATTATCCAACCTACAAGGAATTGACGAAGTAGATGGCCAAACGCATAAAGATAATTTTTGGCACACACTTGAGGTAGTAGATAATATTGCTAGAGAAACTAATAATTTATGGTTAAGATGGGCTGCGCTCTTGCATGATATTGGCAAAGCACCCACTAAAAAATTTACCAAAAGAAACGGTTGGACCTTCCATGGTCATGAATTTGTTGGTGCTAAAATGGTTTTTCAACTTTTTAAACGATTGAAGATGCCTCTTAACGATAAAATGAAGTACGTTCAAAAACTGGTTTTACTAAGTTCAAGACCTATTGCTATTGTTGATGAAGAAGTAACAGATTCTGCCGTAAGAAGACTGATTTTTGATGCAGGTGATTATTTAGAAGACCTAATGATTTTATGCGAAGCAGACATTACAACCAAAAACCCCAAGCGTTTTAAACGTTACCACAATAACTTTAAAAAGGTAAGAACAAAAATTAAGGAGGTAGAGGAAAGAGACCATGTACGCAATTTTCAACCCCCCGTTTCTGGAAGTGAAATTATGGAAGCTTTTAACTTAGAACCTTGTAAAGAGATTGGAATCATTAAAAGCAGCATTAAAGAAGCTATTTTAGATGGTGAAATTCCCAATGAATATGAAGCCGCTAAAGAATTAATGATAAAAAAAGCTGAAGAACTAGGATTAGTAAAACAAGAAGATACCAATGTATAGAACCTGGGTAAAAATATCGTTAACCATTATTTATTTAGTGATTATTGCTGGTGGTGTTGTAAGAATGACCGGTAGTGGAATGGGCTGTCCCGATTGGCCTAAGTGTTTTGGGTACTACATCCCTCCTACTTCTGAAGAAGAAATTACTTGGGCAGAAAACGAAGATTACTTTAAAGGCCAAATCATTGTTTATGAAGAAAAGCTCAAAGTAGCCCAAACTAATTTTACATCAGGAAATGAATTTAATCAAGATAACTGGAAAAAATACGAGAAACACTCCTATTCCACTTTTAATGCTACCCATACTTGGATTGAATACATCAACAGATTACTTGGTGCGCTTTCTGGTTTAGCTATACTTATAATGACTATTTTTTCTATTGGTCTATGGAAAAAAAATAAAAGAATAATATACATTTCTGTTTTTACCTTACTATTATTACTGTTTCAAGCTTGGCTTGGGGCTACAGTGGTGTACTCAGAGTTATTGCCTGCAAGAATAACCATACACATGGTTGTTGCCTTATTAATTGTGGCTCTACTTATATATTTATTAAGTTTAACTGCTCCACATAAAAAAGAAAGAAAGTATAATAAAACACTGGCACGCCTTTTGTTTTTTGGGCTGATTTTATCACTAATTCAAATTATTATGGGAACTCAAGTGAGACAAAGTGTAGATGACTTGGTAAGGCAGATGGGTAGTCCAGGTAAGCTAGCATGGATAGACGACCCAGGTCTACTCTTCTACGCGCACCGAAGTTTCTCTATTTTAGTAGTTTTAGTAAATGTCATGATTTGGTGGCTTAATAAGTCTAAAAACTTAGGCTTTAGTTGGACAAATGCCCTTATGATTTTTATTGGACTGGAAGTATTAAGCGGAATGTTAATGTATTATTTAGATTTCCCATTTGGTACACAAGCCAGCCATTTAATTTTAGCCGCTTTAATGTTTGGAACTCAGATGTATATTTGGCTTTTGGTTATTAAAAGCAAAAACTTTACATTAGAAAACAAAAATAGAGTAGATAGACAGTTAAGTTGAAGATTTTTATCAACCTTTTTCAACTAAAATTTATACTAAAGCTTAAAAACAGTACAAATGAAAATTTATAGAGTTCGAATTATTTTAGACACACTGCAAGAAGTGTTTAGAGATATTGAAATTCACAAAGAAGATACATTAGAAGATTTACATAATGCTATAAATCAATCTTTTGGATTTGATGGTGGTGAAATGGCTTCTTTTTATTTAAGTGATGAGGAGTGGAATCAGGGTGAAGAAATTGTTCTTTTTGATGTTTCAGATGGGCTTAACAACGTTAAGGTTATGAATGAAACTAAAATTGAAAGCGTACTGGATAAAGAAAATACAAAAATGATTTATGTATATGATTTTTTAAGTATGTGGACATTTTATGTTGAATTAGCAGATATTATATCTCCCGAAGAAGCAACAGATTATCCTAACTTAATGTTTGCTCAAGGTCAGTTGCCAGATGCACCGCCAGAAAAGAAATTTGAAGCTGAAAAATTAGATGAATTAGATGAATTTGAGGATGAGTTTGGTGAGGAAGGCTTTGATGAGTTTAATGATGATTTTGGATATGATCAAAACTGGAATTAACTAAATTCATCAAAAAATAACTTTATACAGGATTACTATTTTTCCCGTTCAATTACATAATCAATCATAAGTTGAAGTGATTGTTTGTATTCATTGTCTGGATATTCATTTAAAATATCAGTGGCTTTCTTTTGATAAAATTTCATTTTTTGAACAGCATAATCTAATCCACCATTGGCCTTTACAAACTCAATAACTTCATTTACTCGCTTTTTGTCCTTATTGTGGTTTTTCACAGAATTAATTAACCACTTTTTATCTTTAGGTGAAGCATTGTTCAACGTATAAATAAGTGGTAATGTCATTTTTTGCTCCTTAATATCTATTCCAGTAGGTTTACCAATGCGTTTTTCACCATAATCAAACAAATCATCTTTAATTTGAAAAGCCATACCAATTAACTCACCAAAGTACCGCATTTTTTCAACATGCATAGAGTTAGGTTGGACAGCAGCGGCGCCTAAGCTACAACAAGCAGCAATTAAAGTTGCTGTTTTTTGACGAATAATTTCATAATAAACATCCTCTGTAATATCTAAACGTCTTGCCTTTTCTATTTGAAGTAATTCACCCTCACTCATTTCTCTCACGGCAACAGAGATAATTTTCAATAAATCAAAATCATCATTATCTATAGAGAGAAGTAAGCCTTTTGAAAGCAAGAAATCCCCAACCAAAACAGCAATTTTATTTTTCCAGAGGGCATTAATAGAGAAAAACCCACGTCTTCTGTTGGAATCATCTACCACATCATCATGCACCAAAGTAGCGGTGTGAATTAATTCAATCACTGAAGCACCACGGTAAGTACGGTCATTTACTTCCCCTTTATTAAGCATTTTAGCCACTAGAAAAACAAACATAGGTCGCATTTGTTTTCCTTTTCTGTTCACAATAAAGTGAGTAATTTTATTAAGGAGAACCACGCGAGAAGACATGAATAATTGAAACTTTTTTTCAAAAAGCTCCATTTCATGGGCAATAGGTTGTTTTATTTTTTCTACTGTTTTCAAGATGTTGCAAATGTAAGTTTAATTCGCCATATACAATCAAAGTAAAATAGCATTTAAAGTATCTTTAGGAAAAATATTCTTTAAAATTATAATCCT
This sequence comes from Flavobacteriaceae bacterium, assembly GCA_022565635.1. GTDB lineage: Bacteria > Bacteroidota > Bacteroidia > Flavobacteriales > Flavobacteriaceae > Psychroflexus. The sequence continues at coordinate 5,307 of JAIUMH010000130.1, forward strand.
TTTAAAATTTTCAGGATTTAAAAGGTTTTGAATCATCTCATAATCAAATTAATCTTTGTATTACCTACTTTGTAACTAATCAGTTTTTATATTAGTGTAAGATGATGCAATCTTTCAACAAGTTCAAATTTCAACTCATATCTAACACCAAAAGTTTTATTTATTTTTTATTAGATAAGTTTACGAAAACGTTTGAAATAACTAAATTTGCAAAAAATTAATAAACGTTTTTATACTTTAAATATGTCACAACCAGATTTGTACGAAAAAGAATTAGCTTTACAAGCCGATAAGAGAAGGGCTGCTGTAAAATTCATCAAAACAATCAACGACTTATGGTATGATAAGTCCATTGAATTAGTCATTTTCAAAAACAACTTAATTGATCAAAATGTAAGTGAAGTTTTAAATTTACACGACTACGCTGGTAAGTTTGTAGGTAAACCAATATCTGTTTTTGATACTTCAGAACTTGCCGCTGCAATTGCTCGTCTTGATTTACCACCAGCCAAAATTGATATTGGTAAATTAAGTTATGAATTTCACGAAGAAGATTATAATGGAGACACCACCGAGTTCGTTTCTAACAAACTTAAGTCAGCTCAAAACATAGAGCCCATACATCCACAAGATGTAGTTTTATATGGTTTTGGTAGAATTGGTAGGTTATTAGCCAGAGAATTAATGGCTAAAACTGGCAAGGGAGCTCAAATGCGTTTACGTGCCATTGTAACTCGTGGTGAAGTAAATGAAAATGTGCTTGAAAAACGCGCTTCATTATTAAAAACCGATTCTGTTCATGGCTTATTTAACGGCACTGTAGATATTGATACGAATAACAAATGTTTAGTAATTAATGGAACTAGCGTTCACATGATTGCTGCCAATCAACCAGAAGATATTGATTATACAAAATACGGCATCAAAGATGCTTTGATAATTGACAATACAGGTGCTTTTAGAGATCATGAAGCTTTATCAAGACACCTAAAAGCAAAAGGGGCAAAACGAGTTTTATTAACCGCACCAGGTAAAGGAGTTCCTAATATTGTTCACGGTGTAAACCAGACCGATGTTAATCCTGAAAAAGATTTTATTTACTCAGCCGCATCTTGCACAACCAATGCAATTACTCCAGTTTTGAAAGCTGTAGAAGAGAGTTTTGGCATCAAGGATGGTCACCTAGAAACTATTCATGCATACACCAATGATCAAAATTTGGTAGATAATATGCACAGTAAATACCGTAGAGGACGTGCCGCTGCGTTAAACATGGTAATCACTGAAACTGGAGCTGGAAAAGCTGTTTCAAAGGCATTGCCTGCTTTAGAAGGTAAGTTAACTTCAAATGCAATTCGTGTTCCTGTGCCAAATGGTTCGTTGGCCATTTTAAAGCTTAATCTTGAACAAAAAACAAGTGTTGAGGCTATTAATTCTTGTCTTAAAAAATATGCTTTAGAAGGAGATTTGGTTGAACAAATTAAATACTCTATTGATAATGAATTAGTTTCAAGTGACATTATTGGTTCTTCCGCGCCAAGCATTTTTGATAGTCAAGCTACTCAAGTTCACACCAATGGAACTAGTGTTGTTTTATACGTTTGGTATGATAACGAATATGGTTACTCACATCAGGTTATTCGATTGGCTAAGTATGTATCTCAAGTAAGAAGATTTACCTATTATTAATGTAAACCTATAGATTAAAAAAAATGGGGTTCGGTTGAAAAATTGAATCCCTTTTTTTGCTTACATGGATGTATCTTCTTCGTCTAGATGTGAATCAATAGACAAATCATTTAGTTCTTCTAATGCACCATGAATATCTTTTTGAGTTCCGTGAAGCTTATTTTTACAAAACTTAATTAAAGTAGTTGCTCTATTTACTTGATGAAGCAAATCATCTACATCAACTTCTTCATTTTCAATCTGACTAACTATTTCTTTTAATTCTGTTAATGCTTCTTTGTAAGTCAATTCTTTTTTACTCATAAATTTTCTTTTTTCGTTATAATAGCCTCCAGTTTTCCTTTATGCATCTTAATTGTAATTAAATCATCTACATTTAGTTGATGTATGTTTTTCATTAACTTATCATTTTTGGTAATAATTGAGTACCCCCTTTTAAAGGTATCCTCTGGCGAGTAAAGTTGAATTTTATTGGCTAATAAATTTAACTCATACTCTTTTTTTAAATGAATATTTTGATAAGCGAATGATAGATTTCTTTGATTTGCGTCTAATTCTTCACTTTCATTTTTCAGTTTACTAAGCGTATTTAGTTTTACTTTATGATGGGTCTCGTTAATTGAGTTAATGTGTTTAGAAAGAAAATATAAACTTGATTTATCAATTCTTAACTTGATGTTTTTTAAGCTTGAATTTTGGTTTTCTATGGTAAACCGCAATTCTTGAATAATTTTGGTTTGAAATTCCTTCAAAGTAATTTGATTATTTTCAATAGGTAAAAAAGCAGATTGTCTTAAACTTTCATCTAAGGCTGAAAGATATTGTTCTTGTTCTAGCAATTTCTCCAGAATAAAATAAGCCGTTTGTGTTGGGGTAATAGTATTGGTATGGGC
>JAIUMH010000131.1 GCA_022565635.1 Flavobacteriaceae bacterium
GGTTAAATCAATACTTTCTAATTGGTAGGGACTACCGTCTGAATTGTAGTTGTAGTGACCTACTTGAGCGTTTGAAGTTATACGTGCGCTGTTGTCATAAGAATTTTCAAGCTCTAGCGCTTCGTTGTTTAATGATTGACCATTAAGCATAGGAGAAACCTTTTTTAATTGATTTTGATTATCATGGTTAAAGTTCTCTTTCCATTCACCCCACAAGTTGTTAGATGATGTCCTAGATTTAAGAATCCCTTTACTGGTATCAAAATCATAATCAAAGTCTATGATATTTATAGTTTTCCAATGATGTCTGATTTTAGTAGGAAAACCTGCATCATCATAGACTAAGCTACCTCTAACAGTATTTCCAAACCTAAAACTAGTGGTTTCTCCTCGTTCATTAACATCAGATAAACTCCAAAGTGCTTCTGATTTACTTGGGTTATGTAACTCAGTTAAAACACCATTGGTGTAGGTATAATCAACCGTCAATTCAGATATTATACCGTCCTTTCTTGCTCCATAAATCATTTTTGAAATTTGTGAATAATCACCATATTCAACCGACTTAACAAAGCCTACGTTTTGTTGTAAATTTTCTTCAATTTTTTCTAATCTTCCAAATTCATCATAATCGTACACATAGTTTATATTATGCTCATTGCTGAAGTCAGACATATCAATGCTTTTGATTTGACGAGTATTTGAATCATAAACATATTCTTTTAATGTCTGTGTGTTTTGGCCAATAATTGTTTGTTCTTTTATTTGACCTATAAAGTCACCTGCTCCATAATAATCATAAATTGTTTCACCGTTTGGAGTTACTTCCTTAGTTACCTCACCAAACTGATTATACTCATATTCATAAGTACCAGCACTTGGATCAATTAACTTTGTTTTTCTCCCCCAATCATCATAATCAAAACTTATTTGAACATCCCCATAGATACTTTTAAGTAGATTGCCATCTTCCTTATATTGGTAAGTTATAGTACCACCATTATCGGTTAAACTTACCACTTGCCCTAATTGGTTTTTAACCGTAGTTTTAGGGTTTAAACCGTCGTCTTCGGTGACCTCTAAGTTATTATAGGAAAATGAAATATGTTTGCCTGATGCTTCGTAATCAACCTCTACAGTTCTTCCATAATCATCATATTCCATATTTATCCAGTCGCTTGGTGAATCAAAATAGGGCTCAGATACACGTTTGACTAAGTCATTATCAAAGTATTCTGTTCTTTGTGATGAATAATCGCCTTTAAAATTCTTCGTTTTCTTTTCTATTTCTCTACCTAAAGCATCAAAAATTTCAATACTCTCTTTTCCATTATTACTAAAAACCTTGTGTTCTAAACGTTGTTGTGATAAAATATTGTACTCATGTTCAATAGTTAAATCAAAATCATGAACCTCTTTGGTTAAATTACCCCAACTATCATACTCGTATGAAACTTCATTACCAATATGGTCTAATTCAAAAATAAGTTGTTCACTTACAGGATCATAGGTGTAATATGTAGAAGTGTTATCAATTTCAATAACTTCCTCAATGAAACGATAGGTGTTATCATATTCAAATTCTTTTACACGTTCCCCATCGTCTTCAGTAACTATTTTTTTAAGAATCAAATTACCATACTCATCAAATTCATTTTCTTCTGTAACTTGATCAGAGTCATCGCGCCAATAAGTGTATTTGGTGATGAGTAATTCATCATTATACTCAAACTCATTGTAATCAATCATACCACTGCCTGTAGTATTCTCATTTTTAACTTCGGTTTCTTTAGTTAAAGGCATACCGATGTAATACAAGTTGGAGGAACTTAAACTACTAGAATTTTCAAAAGTTAATTTAGAAGTTGTTTCCTGCACATATCCACTTGGAGGATTATTCATGTTAAAGTTGTTGCTGTATGAATAAATCCGCGACATGTTTTCCTTGATGTTATTAAAATTATCAAATTCAATATTCTCCGTGTAATTGAGCACATTTTGAAGCTTATCTGCTTCAACACTTTTTTTCAGTTTTAAAGAAAAAACCTTGTTGGGTTTGAGTTCTGATTCATATTCCATTGTATTGTAGGAGAGGAGCTGGGGGATGAGGTTTAAGCTTACTCCATTTACAAACATATAATCATTAGGCACTATTAGACTACGCACAAGATTACCACGTAAACTAGTATCAAATTCAGATATAGTTGTGAACTTTTTTAAATCATCATTATACCAATTGCTTTGATGAAGCTCTTTAAAACCAAGAAAACCTATACCTTCTGCATTGATAACAGCTTCCCTATACCTAAAATCTTGGTATTTTTCATAATCATTATAAGCATTGATTTGCAACTGTCTCACCACTTTAGTCTGTTTATTTTCAGCCATGCTAATATATGGAAAAATCTCTTCAAAGTTAGTGGTGTAAGTTGAAAAATGGTCATGGTCATCGATAAGGGGACTATAGCGTATGGTCTCTTTAACTCCATTACCTCTTGTTACTTGGCGGAGTAATATTTCTTCTTGGTGATTCTGTGAGTTTTTCAACCTAACTATTTTATCGTCTTGAATAATATCAATGTTAGTGAGATGTTTTGAATTCGGGCTGTTTGAAAAAGCTACAAGCGGTGCTGTTGGTGGAGGTGAATTAACCCCATTACTTACTTTAAAAAAAGATGAATCAAATGTTGTTGATGTCATATCAAAATCTAAATCATTTGTCTCTGATTTATTGATCATCTTTTTTACTGTTGTTTCTTGTATTGTTTCATATATGGGTTCTCCTAAAACTGTATCAATAATAATTCTTTGATCAACAACATCAACAACAAATATATCGGCCTTACCGTCTTGATCTATATCTGTCGCAAAATAATTAGCATTAAATTTACTATTCTTAATTTTTGTATTACTAAAATCATATACATTTTGTTGTTGTGGATTGCCTGAAATACTTAAAAGGAAATCTCCTATTGTATTAAAAATATTCGAACTGTTTTCAGGAAATGGTATGAGATTTGTTTTAAATTCAACCAAATTATCCTTAGATTTCTTTTCAAATCTACCATCTCTTGTAGAATAGTAAAAATGCCATTTACTACTACCATCATTATCAGGAACACAAATATCGGTCACACCATCACCATTAAAATCTGCTAGCAGAATAGGATATTCTTTACTATATGCATTGGTTAAATCACTTTCACTATACCAATCCCAATTATCCCAAGGTTTAATTTGCTCGAGCACTCCCGTTTTATAAGAGTATGAATATAAGCGTATACGCTCACCATTACGTAACATCAAATCTGTCTTACCGTCCCCATTAAAATCACCTGTGTATACTTTTGTAAAACTATTCAAGCCTCTAACACCCCCTTCGCTTACTGTTTCCACATAATCAGAATTTTTTCTTCTATCCAAATGCACCAAATATGCCTGAGGGTTGTAATTTATTGGGGTCTCAACTATTTCATCATTTACACAATCTACATGTATAAAATTTTCATCATGTTCTAAAACCAATATATCACTTAAACCGTTTCCATTAAAGTCGCCACTGACAACGGTCTTAGTTACCTCTATTGCAACTGTATCTTGTACTATTATCAGCTCAGGGTCATTCTCATCTGGATCTTCTGGGTCACTAGGATCAGGTAATGTAAAAGGAGGGTATAGCATACCATTACCATCTGTGTCTTCTATCCCCAAGCCTCTTGGTTGTGGTAGGTGAATACCAATATCATCATTACTTCCGCATTCCCATCTATTTGTTCTCCTAGCTGTTATAGTTCTAAATGTATGAGATTTAGAATATAGTTCAGAAAAACCTAGAGCCATAGCAGCAGACCCTGATAGGCCATGTATTCTAAAATTCATGTTTGTATCATCACCACCAACCAAACATATTGCATCTCTCGGCATTAAACGCTCACTAGGGTCTAGAACTTTTACATTAAAAATATCTTTAAAACTAATAGTTACCTCATCATTTTTAAAACTACTTTCAATATCATTATCCCATGAGTATCTATAAAAGTATTTATTTCGATTGGATGGGTCAAAGACTACATGGTCAATTTTACCATCACCACTATAATCTCCAGTAACAGGCACTGCATTGTATTTATTAATAGTCCCAAATCCAGTAGTGCCAATATCATAAGTCAAATCATCAGACAAATCATTATCAAAATAAGTAAACTCGGTTGGGTTAAATGATTTCTCTCCATCACCTGAGTTTTCAGTAACTTTAACCAATCTATGGTAATCACCACGGCTTACATCATAATCTAATTCGTAATTCCTATATCTTGAATTATTGTTGAATACACTAATTCCTTTAAGCAATAAACGATTAGTATATTTTCTAGCGCGTATATAATAAAACTCAGAGCGTCGTTCTCTTCTTGAATAACTAAAATTAATAGTAGAGGTGGGCTCATCATCTACGTAGCCATAATTAATTTGACTAATAAATAAACTTCTGTCATCTATTTTTTGCAGTCCAATTCTTGTTGTGCTGGATCTATATCGGTAAGTTATTTTGTTTCCTGTTGGTGTTATATAGTAAGATATAGCCCAAGTTTCACCATTTCTTGCTCTGTGATTAAAATCGGCTTCTCCGTCATTCTCCGATAAACCGTACATAGCAATGGAACCATCAGGATAATAAACTTTAAAGTTTCTTGGGCCTTCACAGGCACCATTACCATTATTTAAACCACCGTGCCATATACAACCAATAGCTTCTACCCTAAGATTAGATTCATTTTCAGTTTCGTAGATAGAGCCTGCACTTCCATAATTTCCAGACACCAACATTAAACGTTCACCATCCAACATATAACTATCTCCTTCAAGGTTTACTCCTTTTACTTCATCATTATGAAATAAAGTATTACTTATACGGTTGATAGATGACAAAGGCCCTACATTCCAACCATAACCAGCGGTACCATTTCCAGATTGCGAATTATAACTTAAATACAACTCTGGATGTACGCCATTAATACCATCGGGAACTTGTATAGGAATGTCATAACTAGCTCCTCCACTTGCAGAAACACTCAACTCCCCTGGAGTGTTTCCTGGCTCAGAACTATTTCCTGTTGGGCTAGGGCTGTAATTCAGTGACTCATATTGTTCATTATAGTCATATTCTTGTCCAACACTTAAAACTACAGGTTGTTGGTTTGAACTACTTAAAGGTTCAACTTCTTGCGCATAGGCGTGAAAAGCTACTGCTAAAAATAAAAGAGTAATTGGATAAAACTTTTTCATAATTTACTTTTTTAATACTTTTAAGGTTTCTTCGGTTTCGTCTGTATAATAAAATTTAACAATATATATCCCTTGTGGGTATCCATTAAAACTTAATTTAATCTGGTCTTTCTTATAATCTCTTGCGTATTCGTGATGAATTAACCTCCCCTGCATATCATAAGTTTTTACCTGTACTAAATCCACGCCCTCTTCCTCTACAAGCCACTCTAGGTTTAACTCATCGTCCATAGGACTAGGATAAGCTTTACTAGTTTTTTTGTAATCGGGTTCAGGGGCTGGACGCATTTCAGCATCTAAATCAAACTCACGTAACACTTGATTACCTGCGTTATCATAACTGAAGACCAAACGCTCATTTTGTGCAAAAGAAAAGCTTCCTATAGTCAAGAAGAAGATAAGTAATTTATTTTTCATAATTTTGTGTTTAGATTTTCAAAATTATATAAATAAAATCATTAACACAAATTTTTATTTAAAAAATCAATATGTTAAAATTCCATCTCAGTTTATTTTTTTTATTTTCACTTACTTTTTCTGTTGTTAGTCAAGAACAAGAATTCGAACTTCACACCCAATTTAACGGTTCTTATGATTTTATAATGATTGGGAACACGATGAATGTAGGTGAAAACACTTTCCCATTTACATGTCAAGCCCTAACTGAATCATCTGCTACGCTTAATCTTGAACCAGACCAAGAAGTTGTTGGTGCTTATTTATACTGGTCGGGTTCGGGTGATGTGAATAATCCTGAGTATTACACTGCTGAAATCAATGGAACTGAATTTGAAGCTGATTTAGAATATAATTTATTTTTTTCTTCAACAAATTTTTCTGATATTCCAATTTTTGGTGGTTTTGTGGATGTCACTGAGTTTATTATTGATAACGGTAATATAGAGTACGAGTTTTCTGGAATAGATATTAACCAAGATTTGATTGATTTACCAGATCTCTGTAATAGCCAATTTAACTACTTAGGCTGGGGTATTTTGATCATTTATGAAGAGACTGAACTTGAGCCTGTTCAATTAAATATTTACAATGGTTTTTTAGCTGTTGGAAATGAAAATCAAGAAATTGATTTCGAATTAACTAATTTAAATGTCACTGAAACTTCTGGTTCTTCAATTGGTTTTATTGCTTGGGAAGGCGATGACTTTATTGCTGTTGATGAAACTTTGCAGGTGAATAATGTGATTCTTGGTAACCTACCACTAAACCCACCAGATAATATATTTAACAATACCAATTCTTGGACAGGAAGTGATGAATTGTGGAATATGGATTTGGATTTTTTTGAATTAGATGATGATATTCTTGAAGTGGGTGATACAAGTATAGATATTAAAGTTACTTCAGGTCAAGACGGAATCATTCTCCACAATTTTGTTACCCGTATTAGCACTGAACTTCCCGATGCTACGGTAGAAATCACTAATCTTTTAGGTGAGGAAATTTGTGATAACCGAGAGGTTAATGTTGATTTTACTGTTTTTAATGCTAACGCCACTTCCACCTTGCCAACTAACGTGCCTGTTTCTTTTTTTATCATAGATGAAAATGGAGATGAAGTTTTTCTTTTTACCGAATTCACCACCAATCCTATTCTTATTGGAGAAAGTGAAGATTTTAGCTTTACGCTTGATATAGAGGAGACTATTCCCGAAAACACCCAGTTAATTGCTCGCGTAAATACCGATGAGTTTGGCAACAACCCTATTCAAGAAAACAATTTAGAAAACAACGAATTTATTTATGAACTGAATTTATTGGTTTCTCCTGAGCCCCTGCAAACCCAAAACCTCACCCTATGCGCCAACCTCACCGAATCATTCTTCAATTTAGAAGAAGCTTTAGACGAAACCGAAGAAATTGAAGATGAAGTCAGCTTTCACTTCACTTTTGAAGATGCTGAAGAAGACGAAAATCAAATCCCCAATCCAGAAGAATACAATCCATCTGAATTAGAAGAAACTATATTTGTCAGGCGATTTGACGGCAATTGTTTTGCGGTAAGCGAATTTGAAATTGAAACTCGAATTCCACCTCAAATTAACGATCCTGAAATATTTTCAGAATGTGATTTTTCTGAAGAACAACTCGGCTTTACCGAATTTGATTTAGATACAAAAATTGATGAAATCACCGGTGGAAACCCCGATTACGAAGTCGAATTCTTTACCACCCAAGCCGATGCGGAAGATCTGGAAATCGAAAACGGATTAGCAAGCCCCTACACCAACGAAAACGCCTTTTCACAAACGATTTTTGTTCGGGTTACAGATATCACTAACGAATGTGTTTCTTTTACCGAATTGGAATTGGAAATCAATTTATTGCCCGTTATTGCGGATGCTTTGAACATCCCTGCTATCGAGGAATGTGACGATGATGAAAATGGGATAGAGACGTTTAATTTAACGTCTCTACAGGGGAACATCCTGAACGGATTGCCCCTTTCCGACCACCAAATCCAGTATTACGAAACCCTAACCGATGCCCAAAACAATGAAAACGAAATTATCAACCCTGAAGAATTTACTTCTGGGGAACAAGAGATTTTTG
>JAIUMH010000132.1 GCA_022565635.1 Flavobacteriaceae bacterium
CTAACAGAACCCGTCGCATCCATAATGGATTTTTTTAATCCAGTTTCGGTTGACTCAATTAAAGTAAGAGAAACTTGGTTTTTGGTCAGTAATTTTATTTTGTCTTGTTCTGCGTTTGTAAGTTTTCTCACTTGATATATTTTAAAATTTCATTTGCGACTGCTCTTGCCATTAAAGGTGGAACAGCATTTCCAACTAAAGTGTATTGTGGCACTTCTGTTTTTCTGTTATTTCCACCTGTTGATCGTTTACCTTGAAACACAAAAGAGTCATCAAAAGACTGTAAACGTGCCATTTCTCTCACGGTTAAAGACCTTGGCGAATTATAATGAATATAATCATCTGCAATGGTCATAATTGTAGAGCTTTGTTCGTCTGGTTTTAAAACATTATAGTTTCGTTTGTTTGTCGAAAGACCTAACTTTTCTAGTTCAGGTTGAGCTTTTTTGTAATTTCCGTTTTTTAAAATAACGCCTAGCCTTTCAACAACAGTTTCGTTTTGATTACTTGTTTTGTGATTGTTGAGGAGGTCAAAATACTTTTCTCCATTTTCAAGCGCTTCCGTGTTTCTTACATAAAAAGGCTTTGTTTGAGGCCTAAAACGCTCAATTAATCTACCTTTTCTAGACCATTCAGCAAAAGATTTCCCTCCTTTAGAAATCGGCTTTCCGTCTACTTTTCTTTTCTTTAAAAGCTTAGCCATTTTCTTTGCAGTTCCATTGTATTGGGCTGAAATATCAACTAACTCGTATCGGTGAGCTTCCTGATTGTTACCAACAAAATCTAAATCGTAAAGTGCCTCAAAAATGGTAACCTTTTCTTCTTCAGTAACGGTTGCAGGAATTTCAGAAATGTATTTTTGGTCTTTACGACAACCAATAAAAAGTACTCTTTCTCTATTTTGCGGAACACCATAGTTCGAAGCATTAGCAACAAAAGGTTTTTCTATTTTGTAAAGTCTAATGCTTTCTAAAATAGTTTCTAGTTCTCTTTTTTGCGATGTATTGCAATAAGATTTTAATATCTCTATGGATTCATCAAAAGAAGTTGTATAGATTTTTAAAGCAGTAATAATGTCATCACAATCTTTTTTGTAAGTATTTGGAACTTTTAATATTTTGAAAGCATTTTCAATTTTCGATATAACATTTTCTGAACTTATTTCCGTTAAGAAATCAGTAAATGCAGTTGAGAAATTATCACTATCAATATTGCAAAAGTCTTTTTCTTTTATAATATCACGTTTTAATTTCTCCCATTCTTTTGCTCTTGCTAAAAGATTAAAGCCGTGACGAATTGTATTTATATTCTCGTCTGTTTTACTGGTTTTATAATCTACAATTTTTGGTGTTAGTTTTCGAAACTTGTTTTCTACAAAACTGATAAAATCAGCTTTTCCGCTTTCTTTATCTTTTTCGAGAAGTTTTTCAATTTCAACACGTTTTATGATGCTGTTAAAAAGAAAAGAATTTGATTCTTTGGCTATCCTCTTAATAAATGAAATTAATTGCGGAATTTCATTAGTATCAACAATAGAATTTATTTCGTTAAGAATTAAATCTTTTATTTTACCATTTTCTTTGGTTAAAATGCCTTTTACATTTTCCATTATAAAGTATTTTGGCTGTAACACCTTAATAACTTCTAAATAGTGAGAAAATAAGTCGTCTTTTTTATCAAATTTCTTTCTTTTTCCTGCAAGGCTAAAGCTTTGACATGGTGGTCCACCACAAACTACATCTATTTTTCTTCCATTTATTTTTTCTAGCAAATTGTCTAAAAAGTCTGGTTCGGTAATATCCTGTTTTAAAAATTTAGCATCTAAACCCAATTGATGATTATAGCGTACAACATGGGTGAGTTCACAGTTTTCGTTGATGTCGTTTGCTACAACAAAATCGAAGAATTTATTATTATGTTCAGCTTGTAAAAATCCTTCACTAAAACCACCAGCACCAGCAAACAAATCTACAAAAGTGAATGGTTTGCCATAAAGTTCTACTTGCTCTTTTACAATGCTCACATTGTTACTTTGTTTATAGTTTGCTATATATTCATTTAAATAGCTTTTAATTTCGTCTAAAACAAAAGTCTTTTTGTTCGATTGGTGTAAAAGTTCATCAGCTCTTTCTTTCAAAAAATCCAAATAATGATTTATTTCTTGAGATTCTGTAGTCAAGCCAATGGCTTTTTGTTTTGTTTTGTTAAATTTTATAGGTTTAATTTTCTGCCCTGTTGAAATTTTAATTTGACTTCCACTACAGTTTATTCGCAGATGAATTGGAGCAAATCCCTTTTTGTCAGGCTTATCTAAATAAAAATTAATTGTTGCCATAGTTATTCACGGACATTTTTACGTACACGGACAAATTTACGGACATTTTTTAGAAATGCAATTAAATTTTATTTATTTATCAAAAAACTTTCACTTTACTAATCTACCCCAAAACCAACCTCACCTCTTCTCCTGTTCTTTTTTGACTCAAAACATCTGTGGAACGCTGTGGCAAAACCAAAACGCGAGGATATCCCCCACTAACTTGTGCGTCTTTCATCAAAACAATTAATTTACCGGAGGGTGTAAGTTGCACACAACCGGGCTGAATAATATTGGTAAGTATAGGAGTAGAATTTAATTGCAATTCGGGCAATAGCTCTACTCCCATTCGGTTAGAATTTTTTCCTATTTGAAATAAGCTAGATTGAAGTGCTTTTGTAAGTTCCACTTGATATGCCTTAAACTCTGGTCCTTTTTGTACTATAATTTCGTGTTGTTTATAATGCTCATTTTCAACGGAAACATGGGCATTTAAATTCAACTTCGCAAATTCTAAATCAATTTTGTTGAGTTGCAAATACTCTCCCTTTTGAAGACTAAAATTTTTGGTAATGGATTGAAATTGAGCCACACTACCCAAAATCTTCTTTCTATTAAAACCGCCGTGTACAGCTAGGTAAACTCGATTACCACGTGTAATTTGCGGAATTTTTAAAACATCTCCAGACTGAACAACAAAAGCATGATTAATTTTTTTTAACTGATCATTTAACTGAATTTTTGCTTCTAGACCAGAAACACAGATTAAAGCATCATGCATAAATTTTAAAGTAGGCCCTAGCAAACTAATTTCTAACACACCTTCATCTAGGCTATTCTGAACCAGAGTGTTGGCTAATTTGGCATGATATTCATCCATTACCCCAGATACTGGACACCCCCAATGCGCAAAATTAAATCGCCCTAAATCTTGAAAACTAGTGTGCATTCCTGCCGAGATAACTTCAATACTTTTCATTTCATTTGTTGTATTTGAAACTTGTATTCTTCTAAGGAAATTGGTTTAAATTGAATTTGATCACCCGATTGAAAAGGGCTTGCTTCGGCTTGATTAACATCAAATAAATCAATAGGAGTTTTTCCTACAATATGCCACCCTCCGGGACTATCTTGTGGATAAATACCCGTTTGATGATGACCAATACCAACGCTTCCGGCTTCAATTTTAGGATCTGGATTTGCTTTTCTAGGGTGATAAAGCTGTTTGTCTAAACCACCTAAATACAGGAATCCTGGTAAAAAACCGATAAAATAAACCAAGTATTTTGGTTGGGTGTGTAATTCAATAAATTTTTCTAAAGTCATATTTTTCTGCTGAAGAAATGCATTTAAATCAGGTGCTAATTCTTCGGCGTAACAAACAGGAACTTCAATAGTTTTGGAAGTCAATTGAAGAGTTCTTTCCTCATTTTTTTCAGCATTAAATTCAGCTTTTAATAGCTTTATTTTTTCAGTTAAATCTTCAAAATAAGGAAATCGAATACCCACTTCAGCATACGTATTGTAGGTATAACTTGAGGGAAATAGTCGCTTAACTATCGTTTTAATTTGTAGAATATGTTGAAGATTAATTGGATTTATTTCGTTTTCTAACTGAATAAGCAAGGTCTGCTTATTCAATTGAAAGAAATCTTGTATTTGGTAATTAAATTTATTCAACTTCTATGTGATTTTCTTTTAAAACTTGATTGATTTTTTGGGCAATCTCAATAGCGTTTGGCGTATCTCCATGCAAGCAAACCGTTTGAAAATCAAAATTGATTTTTTCTCCTGTTATACTAACTACTTCTTTGGTAAGTATCATTTTGACAAGCCTCTCTGCAATTTTAGAAGCATCGGTAAGCACTGCTTCAGGAGAATCACGATTGACCAATTGCAAATCGTTTTGGTAATTTCTATCAGCAAAAGCTTCAGTGGTGATGGGAAAGCCTTCAGCTAGGGCTAATTTTTGGATGACAGAGTTTGGTGCCACATACAATTCGCCTTCAAAACCAAAATCGTACATCAATTCAAGAATGACTTCAGCTTTTTCTTGATCCAAAAACAAATCGTTATACAATGCTCCGTGTGGTTTCCAATGCTTGACTTCAGCCTTATTTTGATGGGCAATTTCATGAAAATCCTCCAATTGAAAAGCTAAGTCAGTGTACAGTTTTATAGGAGAGATTTGAATGGATTTTCTTCCAAAATTTTCAGGGTCTTTATAGGATGGATGTGCACCAATTTTTACATTATTTTTTTGAGCTAATAAAATAGATTCTTTCATGCTAGATGCGTTTCCAACGTGACCCCCACAGGCTATATTGCATGAACTAATTAACGGCATAATTTGAGCATCAAACGCAAAACCTTCGCCTAAATCGCTATTCAAATCAATTTTTAACTTCATGCCTAAGTTTTAAAACTGAAATATAAATAAACAAATGCGGAATAAAAAAACTTTTGCGCAGTATTATTCCGTTCACAATTCTTATTTTTGAGCCTTAAAAATAATATCTATGCGTTACTTACTTAGCTTGATTATATTAGCTTTATTCATGAGTTGTTCTTCCGAAAACCCTTACTTAATTGAAAAGAATAAAGTAGGTTTATTAACCAGTGAATTATTTATTTCTGAAATTGAAGAAGTTTTAGAAAATCACGATATAAAAGGGCTTAATCAGGACCCCAAAAAACCCTATATTTCTGGAGACATTGAAGTTTTTAATGAAGAAGGTGAATTGGTATTAGTAATTGAATCAACTTCAAGAAATGATGATGCCAAAATTAAATCCATACGCATATTAGGAGATCAATACAAAACCAAAAATGGTTTAAGTCTTCAATCTACCTTTGAGGTAATTGAAAAAAATTACACCATTAGCAGTATTCAAAGTACCATTTCAGAAATTATTGTTTCTATTGAAGAAGTTGATGCCTTTGTTACCATACGAAAAACAGAATTACCCGCTGAATTACAGTTTGAAATGGAAAAACAAGTAAAACCAACTCAAATCCCTTCAGATGCCAAATTGAAAGGTTTCTGGGTAAATTTTGAACAATAAACACTCAATTTTATTGAATGAAAAAGCTAATTAACAAATACCTGCCTAGAATTATAGGGCTTCAACTTAATTCTATTTATCGAATTAATAAGAAAAAGGCCGTAATTAAGGTGTACAGGATTTTTTGTACCCCAAGGAGAGGTAAGATAAAACCACATCATGAAAATTTTCTTAAAAATGCTCAGGCAAGTAGTATAAAAATTGGAAGTATTGATATTCAGATTTATCATTGGAAAAAAGAAAATGCTCCTACGCTACTTTTAGTGCACGGTTGGGATAGTAATTCTGGACGTTGGGAGATGTTTGTCAAGCATTTTCAGAAAGATTACAATATTGTAGCTTTTGATTCGCCTGCCCAAGGAAATTCTGGCGGAAAGGTTTTGCACGTTCCTATTTATGCCAAAACCCTCAATAAAATGATGAAGCTTTATCAACCGGATTATTTGATTGGACACAGCATGGGAGGCATGACCATATTTTTCCATGAATATCAAAATAATTCGAGTTCAGTAAAAAAGATTGTGAGTTTAGGAGCTCCTTCAGAACTAAGTAACATCATGGCTGATTTAAAACGGGTAATGCGTCTTAAAACAGCTTTAATGAAGGATGTTGAAATGTATTTTAAAGAAAAATTTGGCTATAAATTTTCTGAATTTTCATCTCAAACTTTTGTGCGTCGTATTCAAGCACCCACCTTACTTATTCATGATCAATATGACAAAGTAGTAGGGATTGAAGAAGCCAAAATGATTCACGAGGCCTTACCAACTTCGGAACTAATTATTACTGAAGGAGCTGGACACTCCTTGGCTAAAACAAAAGTAAATCAAGCCATTGAAGCATTTTTAAAAGACTAATATGGAAAAACCTATACGTATTAATAAATACCTCTCTCAAATTGGTTTTTGTTCCCGCAGAAAAGCTGATGCGCTGTTGGAAGAAGGGCGAATTAAGGTAAACGGAAAAATACCCGAGTTGGGTACAAAAGTATTATCTTCAGACCAAATTGAAGTGAATGGTAAATTAATTGGTGAAAAAGATAAAGAAAATGAATTTGTTTATTTGCTTTTAAACAAACCTAGAGGAATAGTTTGTACCACTGATCAAAAAAGAGAAAAAGACAATATTATTGATTTTATCAACTACCCCAAACGGGTTTTTCCAGTAGGGAGATTAGATAAAATGAGCGAAGGTTTAATTATGCTTACTAATGATGGCGAGATTGTGAACAAAATACTTCGCGCAAAAAACAAAAACGAAAAAGAATATTTAGTCAAAGTTGACCAGCCAATTACCGCCGATTTTATTCATCGTATGCAAAATGGCGTTCCTATTTTAGGAAGTATTACCAAAAAATGCAAGGTTGAGCAAATTAGTAAAGTTGAATTCAAAATTATTTTAACTCAAGGCTTAAACCGACAAATTAGAAGGATGTGTGAGGCTTTAGGATATCAAGTTAGGAAGCTAACCCGAATTAGAATTATGCATTTAAAGTTAGACTTTCCTCAAGGTACGTACCGTGAAATGTCTAAAGAAGAAGTAGATTTCTTAAAAAGTGAATTGGCTAGCGCCGAAAAGTAACTAGAAAGTTAAGGTTACAATTTATTCTTGATTTTACTCATACCTAACTAATTCACTTGAAAAAAATATTGCAAGAAACGAATTTTTTCTTCATCAATATGAGGATTATCAAGTATTGTAAATTCAATAAAAAAATCCACTTCATCAAAAGAATACTCTTCACAGTTAATAATGTCCTTCAGGTTTTCTTCAGCCGAAGGGTAATCTAAAATATATTCTAATATTCTTCTTCTAAATAAGAGTTCAAAATTTAGGTAAGCATATGAATGATCTCGGTTAAGCATAGCTAAGGCTGTTTGAAAACTCCCTTTATCCATCAGGTAATCTGCGTCAGTGAGAAATGCTTGAAAAAATCCTTTTTTTAAATCATCATATTCATTCCAAGCCTTTTCCTCATCCTCTTGCAACCCGAGTTCTGAACAAAGCTTAGCATAAAAACGGATGTATTCAATATTTTTGGGATCAACTTTTTTAGCTTTTGTGATATATTTAAAGGCTATTTCTAGATCAAAGTAAAAATAGGTCTCAGCTAAAGCAAACCATGCTGGAGCAAATTGTGGGTCTTCATAAACTGCTTTTTTAAAACTTGAAATGGCTTTATCCTGAAGTTGTAATTTCAGATAACATTCACCTATTCTATAATGCACAAATGAGGTAGGGTCTTCCATGGTTAAAGCCAATTGAAAAAACTCAATGGCTTCTTCAAATCTGCCTTGTTTCTCAAGCACTTTTGCTTTTTCAATAATTGCACCCACAAAGTAATCATCTGCAATTATAGCGTAATCATAGCACCTTAAAGCTTCATCAAATACATGTTCA
>JAIUMH010000133.1 GCA_022565635.1 Flavobacteriaceae bacterium
GCATTATTTTTTTGGGTTTCGTTTTTCTAATTCTTCTTCTATTTCATCTAAACAGCTTCGTAAGTAATTTTCGGCTAGGTTCTTAACCTCTGCTTCCGTCACCTCATGATGGTAGAGTTTTTCTAATTTAAAACGTTCTCTAGATTTATAGGCTTCCAATACATATTTTGTTTGCTCTAAATAGAATTGAAATGACCACTCTACATTAAAACTTTGCAATCCTGCATTTTTAAAATGCTTATGGTAAAAAGTCATGGATAAACAAGGTATCTTTGATTTAGCAGATTTAAATGTCTGTTCTATATTTTTAATTATTCTTTCAAAGCCTAGCTCTCTTGTATTATTTTCATCCCACCCAAGAATGATTTCCGTTTCAAGAAAAAACCCCTTGATTTTACTTAGCTTTTGTTGCAGCTCTTTTAAAAGTGGTTCTACATTGGTCAGGTAAAATTGATGTGTGTCTACCTCCTGCCGTTGTATTTTTATGGTGGTATCTTTATCTTCTGTAAATTGCCGATTCAATAATTGTAAGCGTTTTTCTAAATCATCATCATCTTCAATATCTTTTCCGTCAAAAGCATCTTTTACCAACGCTACAGATTTCAACAATCGATTCGCCATAAATTCATAGAATAAATCTTTTTTTCCGCCGTAGGCTTGAATATCGGCTAGCAATTGGTAATAAGCCATCTTGCTAGTATCATCAATAATGATGGGTGGATAGCCACAAGCAATTAAGATGAGGTTGGTGAAAATACGCGCACAACGGCCATTCCCGTCATAAAAAGGATGAATGCTAACAAAACCCAGGTGAAAATCGGCAGCTATAACGAGTGGATGGAGTGCTTCTTTTTTGGGATGAAAAAAGACATCCAGTTGGGCATTGGTTTGGTTGAGTAATTCGTGGACTTCATCAGCTACATCTTGCGGAGCAGAAAAATTAATTTTCTCGCCTTTGTAATTGATGATTTCATTGGGCTTTACTTTCCATTGTCCAATGGGCTTGTTGGTTGACTCTTGTGTTTCTTTTATAATGGCTTTATGTACTTGCTTTAGGCGTTTTTCTGAAATGCGTATTTCTCCTTTACCCATTTTAAAAATATCGCGTACTACCTCATCATGGCCTTGCATTTCCATGACATCTATCAAGGGCTTACCTTGCATGGTAATATTGCCTACCATTACACTGCGGGTTTCTTGTTTGGTAAGCGTACCGCCTTCCATCCGATTAGAATAGTAGTTCCAATCTAACCTAAACTTGTAATTGATGCGTTTTAAAATAGCTTGTGGCAGCTTTCCCATTTGACCTATTTCAGCCAAGTGTTCATCAATTTGAATTAAAGTTTTAGTTAACGCCATGTTTTTTTAATGTTTCGGTGATTATTCAAATTCCTGCGTATAAAGCGGTTCGTCTGTAAGGTCGGTTACTATGGAAGAACGGTAAAAATCAAAGCACTCGGTAAATAATTTCCAACTGAGTTGAGGATAAGCACGCTCATCTGTCCACTGACCAAAAAGTTCATTTAAAAAGATAGGTTTCCAATATTTACGGAGTTCCTTTTTTGGGTCGTCTAAAAAAAGCTCATCTTCTAGCAAGTAGCTGTTGTGTTCTTTAGTATTCTCTGGGCTAGATGTTGGCAAATCGGGGGTTAAGGCATTGCTCCAATCGTAAAACGGCTGCTTGGTTACGACGAGTAAAAGGCTTCGGTTGATGGTTGGGTAAATTTTCATCTGTTTTTGTTTTTTAGTTATTCGAAAATTTAGAAAAACGGCTTTTAAATGTGCACATTATATCTTTTTCTTTTGATTTATCCAAACATGACCATCACGAGCAAAAAGTGCTACGGATGCTTTGCCATCTTGTGTGGTATAAATAATGATGTTATTTTGCTCTTCCATATTAATATCCCAATTCTTTTAAATGTTGTTTCATTTCGGTGCGGACATCAACTAATTCTGCTTCCAGTTTTTCTATGGTTTTTTGTACCGCTTCAATATCCACCGGCTCTTCTTCTTCAAAGGTATCTACATAACGAGGGATATTCAGATTGAAATCATTTGCTGCTATTTCTTCTAAGGTGGCTAAATGGCTGTATTTTTCAATTTCTTTTTTATTGGAGTAAGTATCTACAATTTTATCGATGTCTTGCTTTCTGAGTAGGTTTTGTTTTTTACCATCTTGGTAGTCTTTACTGGCGTCTATAAACAAGGTTTCTTTTGATGTTTTAGCCTTATTAAAAATCAAAATAGCGGCCGGAATACCGGTCCCGTAAAACAAATTAGTAGGCAAACCTATAACGGCTTCCAATAGGTTTTCTTCAATTAATTTTTGTCGTATTTTTTGCTCTGCGCTTCCGCGGAATAATACACCATGTGGTACAATTACCCCTACTCGTCCCTTGGGCGCAGTAGTTTCTATCATGTGTAGTATAAAGGCATAATCTCCCTTAGATTTAGGGGGGAGTCCTCGCCAAAAGCGTTTAAAGCGATCTGCTTCTGCATTTTCGTGCCCCCACTTGTCCAGACTAAAAGGCGGATTAGCCACCACTATATCAAACTTCATTAACGCATCTCCTTCAATGAGTTTAGGGTTGTTAATGGTATCGCACCATTCTATTTGCGCACCATCCATGCTGTGCAAAAAGCAATTCATTTTACTTAATGCCCAGGTGTCTCCATTGCTTTCTTGACCGTATATGGCAAAATTATGGGTAGGATTTCCCTCTTTATCTTTGGTTTCTTCGGCTACTTTAATCAATAAAGAACCCGATCCACAGGTTGGGTCTAAGAGTCGGTCTCCTTCTTTTGGAGCGACTAATTTTGCCAGTAAGGTCGAAACTTCGCTAGGCGTAAAAAATTCCCCTCCTTTTTTTCCTGCACCAGAAGCAAATTTTTCTAACAAATACATATAGGCTTCACCTAAAATATCTTCTTTTCCTTCCCATAGCGAAGGCCTAAAATCTAATTCGGGTTTGGCAAAATCGCTAATGAGGTTTTTTAACCTGCGGTTGCGGTCTTTGGTTTGCCCGAGTTTATCTGAATTAAAACTAATGTTTCTAAACACCCCATCGAGTTTTTCAATGTTTCGTTCTTCTATTTTAGCAAATATTTTATCTATTTTTTCACCGATATCAGCATCATTTCGGTGTGCGTATATATAATCAAAATGGCAATTTTCAGGAAGCACAAAACGCTCTCTTTTCAACTTACGTTGAATCAACTCTTCATTTTCGCCGTATTGTTCTTTTAGTTTGTTGTAATGATCTTTCCATACATCACTCAAGTATTTTAAAAACATAAATACCAGAATGTAGTTTTTATATTCAGAAGAATCAAAAGCACCACGGAAGGTATCACAGGCATTCCATAGAGCATTATTAATTTGACTTTGTGTTGGTCTTTTTGTTGTCATTTGTTAGTTGTTTGTATAATTGAGCAATTGATTATTGATTAAATTTTCTCTTTGTTTTAAAATCGCTGTACGTATTTTTTTTTCTTTTAGAGCCAAAGCCCCTAAAGTAGCAATTTTAATTTGTTCTTTAAGACTTGGAAGTTGAATAGGAATATATTCAACAACTTTTCGATTTACTGTTGGCGTGTAAGTGCCTGTAAGATTTTGTTTGATGTAATTTTGAACCGGTGTTTGATTAATGTACCAAGCTATATAGTCAGGATTCGCCTTAGTTTGGTCTATATTGATTACAAATAATGCTGATGAAGCGATGTATGAGAAATGAGCATCTTTTTCTTTAAAAACTACGGCATTGTTATTTTGCCCTTTTGAAATAAATAAAATAGCCCCTTCTTTTAGAATAAATTTTTCTTTTATCCCTTCTGCTTCGATTTTGATGCATTCATCACCTATGGCTGTATATTCTTCCACAAAATCTTTTAGTTGAATTACTTTAAGAGTACCATTGGGTTTGTTTTTTAGTTTACTCCTAAAAGAATAGCCTGAGGCAATACCCGGGCCTTCTACAATAGATTTCAAAAGTATTTTATTGTTTTTCATTTTTACATAACTTCTATACTGCAATAATACAACAAAAAAATGATTGCGCAACAAAAAAAACGCATAAACTTTATACTGCGTATTTTAAAATTAAATTCATGTTTTTAATAAATTCTAAAACTTATTCCTCACCTATATCTTCATTCCATAAAGCGGGTTTTTCTTCAATAAATTTTTGCATCATTTCCACACATTCCTCTAAGGCTAAATCAATCACTTCAACTCCATGTGCTTCCATAAATTCTCTAGCCCCTTCAAAAGTTTTAGATTCGCCTACAATAACCTTCGGGATTTTAAATTGAACAATAGTTCCAGCACACATATAGCACGGCATTAAAGTAGAATAAATAACGGTGTTTTTAAAACTTGCCATTCGTCCGGCATTGGTTAAACAATCCATTTCCCCATGTAAAATCTGATTGTTGTCTTGTACGCGTTTGTTGTGGCCTTTGGCTACTATTTGGTCATCTTTCACTAAAACCGAACCAATAGGTATGCCCCCTTCATTCAGGCTTTTTCTAGCCATAGCAACGGCTTCTTTCATAAATTGATCCATATTGATTTTATATTTTGATCCTAAGTTAACGTAAATCTTACTATATTCTTCAGCTCCTAGATTCTCTAAGAACTTTCATCTAATAAAAATACGCACAATTTTAAGAAAAGCTAATCAAAATCAGTAAAAAGTATTTTCCTTTTGATTATCTTTCAGAAATAAATATAAATCTATGGACATTAAATTTTGTGGAGCCGCACAAACGGTTACGGGTAGTTGTTTTTTACTGAAGTTAACTTCTGGCCAACAGATTTTAATTGATTGTGGTTTATACCAAGGTGGTGACCACAATTTTAAAAACTTTAATGAGGAATGGAATTTTGACCCTAAGCAAATTGATGCTTTAATTCTCACCCATGCACATATTGACCACAGCGGAAGAATTCCAAAGCTGGTAAAAGATGGGTTTAAAGGCAATATTTATTGCACCAACGCTACCCGAAATTTGTGCAGAATCATGTTAGCTGATTCGGCTTACATACAAGAAAGAGAAGCTGAACAAGAAAACCGAAAACGTCATCCTGAACAAGAAAAAGTTCAACCGCTGTACACCGTTAAAGATGCAGAAAAAGCCATGCTTCAGTTTGTAGGATTGGGTTATGAACGTTGGTTTGAATTGTTTGAAGATTGCAGTTTTAGATTTCAGGATGCTGGACATATTTTAGGAAGTGCTTCAGTGGCTATGCAAATTAAAGAAAATGGAAAAATCAAAAAAATAGGATTTACTGGAGATATTGGCAGACCCGACCGTCCTTTATTAAAAGACTCCGTTCCTATTCCAGCGGTTGACTATTTAGTTTGTGAATCTACTTATGGTGATAAGCTTCATTATACCACGCGTGAAGACCAAAAAGAACTACTCTCTATTATTCAAAAAGTATGCATTAAAGGTCAAGGAAAGTTAATTATTCCAGCATTTAGCATTGGAAGAACACAAGAAATAGTGTACTTACTAAATGAATTGGAGATGAAAGACCAACTTCCTAAAATTCCAATTTACGTAGATAGTCCGTTGGCCATCAACGCCACCAACATTTACTTAATGCATCCTGAATGTTTTGACCAAGAAACGCATGATATTCTTGAAGTTGACCCAAATCCACTTGGGTTTAAAGGATTAAAATACACCCGAAATGTAGAAGAATCTAAAGCCATTAATAATCACAAAGGGCCTGCTATTATCATTAGTGCTTCTGGAATGATGACGGCTGGACGAATTAGACATCATGTATATAACAAAATTGAAGATCCAAAAAACGCCTTTTTAATTGTAGGTTTTTGTGCTCCTGGAACACTAGGTAGGATTTTAAGTGATGGCGCCAAAGAAATTAAAATCATGGGCGAAACTAAAAAAGTAAATGCACAAATTTTACAAATGAATTCCTTTAGTGCGCATGGCGATCAAAAAGAAATGATTGATTTCTTGAAGTTGCAAGACAAATCGGCATTAAAAGAAATTTTCTTGGTGCATGGCGAAATAGAACGGCAAGAGGTTTTTGCACGTGCCTTAAGAAAAGATGGATTTCAAAAGGTGAGTATTCCATCCTTAAATGAAAATGTGAGGGTTTAGTAAATAAAACCAAATAGCCATAAAGGTATATTTTTTTGAAAACCAACTTCTATATCATCTTTCACAACGAAGGCATGATCTAGTTTTGCAATTTGTTTTTTTGTTTTAGTTTTTCCACCAATTTCAAATACATATTTATGATCAACCAAAACATCACCTTTTTTGGGTAAAGAAAGTTGATGCTTATGAGCTAAGTTTTGCATAAAAAAAGTTTCTCTAATTGTACCTATTTCAACTTCTGACCCACTAATAGCAAACATCAAATTAGTATTGTGCATCCATAGTTTATCGGGCTTATTTAAAAGACTTATACTTCTTGAGTGTTTGTAAATTGTACGAATTAGCGCAGCTCTATCTAGTAGTTGCAAAGCACGTACAAGCGCATTTCTATGCAATTGAATATCTTCACTAATCTTAAGGATGTTAGGAGTGAAAGGCACATTTGAAGAAATAACAAAAAGTAAGCGCTTCAACTTAGCTAGAGTGTTATAATCTAAGTTATCAGTGGTTTGTAAATCTACTTCTAGAATCAGGTTTACCGTATTCCTTAGCTTTTGATAATATTCTTCCTCATTGTTTTCAAAATAAGGATAATTACCCACTTTTAGATACTTGGAAAAGTATTTAAATGGAGTAAATTGCTTAATAAAATCTAAGCTTATGGTTTTATGGTTTTCTAAAATTTCATGTAAGTCTAAAACAGGTAAATCAATTTTTTCATACAATAACAAATATTCTCTAAACGAAAGCTCTGACAAATTATAAGTCACCACCCTTCTGCTTAAATCAGACTCTCCTTTATTGATATCCAATATTGATGAAGATGTAAAAATAACTTTTAAGTTAGCAAAATCATCATAGATTAATTTTAGTTCACGTGACCAATTGGGGTATTTATGGACTTCATCAAGTAAAATAATTTTACCTCCAATTTTAACAAAATTTTCAGCCAAACTATATAAGCTATTTTTCGAAAAAAATAAATCATCTAAAGCTATATAGAGTACCTCGTCTAAATTGTGGTTTTTTGCCAGTTGGAGCAATAAGGTTGTTTTTCCCGTTCCCCTAGCTCCTTTAATAGCTATTAATCGATTAGATTGATTGATATTGTGATATAGATAGCGTTTGAATTCAGTTGATACTTCGCTTATTTTTCGATCAGATTTCGCTACTATTTTTTCCATTTTGCTATATTAAATAGCAAAAATATAAAATTTTTGCTATTTAATATAGCAAAAATAAGATTTTGGTTATCACTCAAAACCAAACAATGAAAAGATTTGACCCCGATGGGGTCATGTTTATACGCAGGTCTTACATTTTCTATAAGCATTTGACCCCCCTGGGGTCTAACGCATACCAAAACCTTCGTGTTTTTTTATAGATCCTTTTAAAAATTAAT
>JAIUMH010000134.1 GCA_022565635.1 Flavobacteriaceae bacterium
ACGTTTGATTTCCTTTGTCTTTATTAAACCACTTTTGAAGTTGCTCTATAAATTTATTATCAAGTTTACCTTTGGCTGTTTTTTCTTTGAGTACCATTTGCATAGCTTTTCAGCTTCAAAAATATATAACGAATTAAAAAGACAGCTTAAAGAGAACAATTCAACCTTAAGCCCAGAGAAAGCTATCAACATAGTAAAAATAATACGATTAAGGTAAAACATCAAATCACAAAAGAAACAACATATTTAACTCATATTGAAACTGAAGAACAGAGAAACCTTGCTAACCTATTCAATTTTTAGTTTGGGTCTCCAAGCGACGAAAACAACAAAAAGTAAAATCAGTCAGCCCAGAATTAATGCAGAATGAAGTTCAACGAATTGCGAAATCATACATTACTTACTCAAGTTGGTATAAATAAAGATAATTGTTTTTGATGCCGGTTTATGAATTTATAGTAACAAAATGCGTTTAGATTTCTCTACGAATAAAATCTGATACTAAATAACTTAAAGACTTTCCTACTTGTCCATCCTTACTTGCATATGCTTCGCATATATGCAGGTATTGAAGGTTTTCTTTTCTTGCAAGTTTCATGAAACTTCTTACATTATTTAAGTCAAATCCTGAAGGGGTTTTTGCTGAAGCACTAAAATTAGCAATAGCATCGCAATCTATTTCTAACCCAAAATCATTTTTTACAAAATTAACAGCAGTTTTTAGTTTTACTAGTAAATCCATTGTTGATAAATGCACTAAGTCTTCAAACAAGTAATAGTCAATATTTTTTGCTTGTTCCATTTGTTGCAAAATATATTGAGGTGTGTAGTTTTTGTGAATTCCAAAGAGATAATAATACTTTAAAAGTCCTTTTTCAATAGCGTAGCTAAATCCGTTACCAGAATGCCTGTAATCTGTAGTTCTCAAATCTGTATGCGCATCAATATTGAGTACATTTATCATTTTTTCGTTGGCTAAAAAACACCCTTGAATCATTCCTAACGCATTGTTGTGTCCTCCGCCAATGGCTATAGGAAAATGTCCTTCATCTTTTATTTTTTTTACGGTTTCAGTCAGTTTGCTATCAATTATTTCTACTAACTTACCTAATTGATAGTAAGCTTCTTCGTTGTCTAAATTGATTTTTTCAGCTCTAGCTTGCTCTTGCTCACAATCAATATAACCTAAAATAGCTATTTTTTCACCGGTGTTGTATTCATTGTGTTGAATGTTTAAAAAGGCTTTTAAAAATTCATGCCATGTGTTTTTTGCCCCTGGCACACCATAATTTCCTCTAATACCAATATCTTCGGGTATTCCAAATATAATATGATAATCTTCAAGCTCTTCTAATTCATCTAGACTTTTTATAATTTTGATTTTTTCGCCTAGCTTGACTTCGCCTTTACGATGATTTATGAGCGTATCAATTTCTTGTTTTTCGTAAAAATGTATCATAGTTTAGGGGTTGATTTGTGGTTTTCCTTGAATATATACTTCTTTGATGTGATTGTTTCCAAAGGAATAAGGTAGAAATGAATACGAAGGAATATTTTCGGTAAGAATTAAGTTGGCTAATTTTCCTTTGGTAATACTTCCTACTTGGTTTTCTACCTCCATAGCATATGCAGCGTTCATAGTTGATGCATTTATAGCTTCTTCTGGAGTAAGTTTCATTTTTATACAAGCTAATGAAACTATTAAGTTCATATTTCCGTTGGGTGTGCTTCCCGGATTATAGTCTGATGCCAAGGCTAATGCTAAATTTGCATTGATTAATTCTCTAGCAGGAGTATAAGGAATACTCAAAAACAATGAGCAAGAAGGAAGTGCAACAGGAATGGTTGAAGTATTTTTTAAAATTTCAATGTCTTGCTTTGTCATTACTTCTAAATGGTCCACGCTTAGAGCATTATTTTCAACTGCTGCTTGTATGCCGCCAATAGAGTTGAATTGATTGACATGAATTTTTGATTTTAATCCATGTCTTTTCCCAGCTTGCATAATTTGAATACTATCTTGCACATCAAAATATCCTTTTTCACAAAAAATATCTATATAATCGGCTAATTTATTTTTAGCTATTTCAGGAAGCATTTCGTCAATAATGTGTTGGATGTAGGCCGACTTCTTATTTTTGAATTCTGGAGGTAAGGCGTGTGCGCCTAAAAATGTTTTTTTGACTGGAAGTTGATATTTTTCTTCTAATTTCTTTGCTACTCTAAGCATTTTAATTTCAGCTTCAGTGTTTAAACCATAGCCAGATTTTATTTCAACTGCACCCGTACCCATTGCAATAATTTCTTGGAGTCTTTTTTCGCTCTGATCAAAAAGCTCCTCTTCAGAAGTAGCTTGAAGCTTTTTGGCAGAATTCAAAATTCCTCCTCCACGAGAAGCAATTTCTTCATAAGAAAGTCCTTTAATTCGATCTACAAATTCACTTTCCCTGTTTCCTGCATAAACCAAATGCGTGTGAGAATCTACCCAAGTAGGCAAAATAAGCTTCCCCTGGGCATCTATTTTTTCAATATTTAAGTGTTGGGGGTAAGTATCCATGCTTCCAAAATCTTCAATTTTACCGTCCTTTATATAAAGCCAAGCATTTTCAATACATGGTAAAATTTTCATGTCCTCGCCTTTAAGTAATTCGTTTTCAGATCTAACCTGAACAAGCGTTTGGATATTATAAAATAAAAGATTCATGATATAACGTAGATTTTAACATCAGCTTCAAATCTACATATTTTTTTGGAAAATTAGCCTTCAACCCCTGGAAGAATAGTGATGAAGAAAATATTTATTTCAGCTTATTTAGTGCTTGTATTAAAATTAGGGCTTCAATGAAAAATAATATCTCTAAAAGTAATCTATCCCTCATTTTTTAACTGTATCGATTATCATAGCACCTAGAAAAAAGTTATTTGTTTCTTATTTCAGATTGTCTCATTGGCATTTCATCAATAATAGCAAATAGCTCATCAGCTTCAATGGCTAGTTTTCTTCTAAGCTTAATGGTGCCATCTAAACCCATCAAAATCAACTCAAAATCAGAATCACCTCTTTTCATTTGTCTAAAACTCATGCCCACTCTACTCATATTTTTGTTGCTATTAAAGATTGGTTTTACTCCATTTGGTGTTGCTTGTATAATGCTAATTTTGCGTTCTATAGCTTCCTCTCTGTTGGCATTTATGATGTCAACTTGTTTGGTGAGTTGCGGATGCTGATCTTCTAAAGTGACCAAAATGAGCATTCTGCTACTGTTTCTTGAATTTGAAACTTCCAAGTCTTCATTATTTGTAGGTATCTGACTTTCATTTTGTGAATAACTCATTTGAACAACAAAAAGTAAAATATAAAAATAGAGAAAATGTTTCATGTTTTTATTTCAAAAATAGATAATTATTTTATTTTTGGTGAAACAATTAACATTTTCACATCAATCAACTGGTAATTTAATAGAACTTATTGCATTGGTGTTAAAACTAATTTCTTTATTTACTTTTATAACAATAAAGTTCTGGTTAAATTTTGAATATTACTTTAATGCTTACAATTAGAATACATTTTCAATCTTATTTCTTTGTTTGATGAATTGGCATAGCTATTGGACTATATAATATAAATTACTAAAATATAAAATTTAATAAAAATACACCCTGTTTAGAAATAGAAAACTGACAGGTTGTCGAAAATATTTAAATATGTCAAAATCAAAATTGTTCTCTATTGACAGTTTGTCATCACAAGGAATTGAAGAAGACGCTGAGTTAATTCCATTAATGACTACAGAAGATGAGGAAGCTATAGAGAAAGAAGAGTTGCCAGAAATATTACCTATTTTATCACTAAGAAACACAGTTTTGTTTCCAGGTGTTGTAATTCCTATTACCGCTGGAAGGGATAAATCCATTAAGTTGATTAATGATGCCAACAACTCCAACAAAACTATTGGAGTTGTTGCACAAATTGACGATGAAAACGAAGATCCAGGGTATGAAGGTGTTTACAAAATTGGAGTTGTAGCAAGAATTCTTCGTGTTTTAAAAATGCCTGATGGTAATACAACCGTTATTATTCAGGGGAAAAAACGTTTTAAAATAACTGAACCTGTTGAAGAGCAACCTTATTTAAAATGCAAAGTTGAATCTTTCAAAGAGCTTAGGCCTGATGTAATGGATGTTGAGTTTGAAGAAATTATTCAGAATATTAAAGACTTGTCTCTTCAAATTATCAAAGAAAGTCCTAATATTCCATCTGAAGCTTCTTTTGCTATAAAAAACATAGAAAGCTCCTCGTTTCTTGTGAATTTTATCTCTTCTAATATGAATTTAGAAGTAGAACAGAAACAAGAACTTTTAGAAACTTCAGATCTTAAAGATAGGGCTCTTTCTACTTTGAAGTTTATGAACATGGAAAAACAAAAACTTCAATTAAGAAATGATATTCAAAGTAGGGTTCAGAATGACATGAATCAACAGCAACGTGAATATTTTTTGCACCAACAGATGAAAACTATTCAAGAAGAGTTAGGGGGTAACTCCTCCGAAACTGATCTTGAAGAAATGCGTCAGAGGGCAAAAAAAATGAAATGGAGTAAAGAAGTAAAAAAGCACTTTGACAAAGAATTAGCTAAGCTTCAACGCATGAATCCTCAGGTTGCAGAATATACAATTCAACGTAATTACTTAGATTTATTTTTAGATTTACCTTGGAATAAATTTAGCAAAGATCAGTTTGACTTAAAGCGTGCACAAAAGGTATTAGACAGAGATCACTACGGTTTAGAAGATGTAAAAAGAAGAATTATTGAGTATTTGGCAGTTTTGAAGCTTAGAAATGATATGAAATCTCCTATTATTTGCCTTTATGGACCTCCAGGGGTGGGTAAAACTTCTTTAGGTAAATCGGTAGCCGAAGCTCTTGGGAGAGAATATGTTCGTATTTCGCTAGGAGGTTTGAGAGATGAGGCGGAAATAAGAGGGCATAGAAAAACTTATATTGGCGCTATGCCGGGAAGAATTATTCAAAGTTTAAAAAAAGCCAAAACATCTAACCCTGTATTTGTTTTAGATGAAATTGATAAGTTAAGTAACTCTCATCAAGGAGATCCCTCTTCAGCATTGTTAGAGGTACTTGATCCAGAACAAAATTCACAGTTTCATGATAATTTTTTAGAACTTGGATACGACCTTTCAAAAGTGATGTTTATAGCAACCTCTAATTCTTTAAATACCATACAGCCGGCTTTATTAGACCGTATGGAAATTATTAATGTAAATGGTTATACCGTTGAGGAAAAAATTGAAATTGCTAAACGCCACCTTTTACCAAAACAATTAAAAGAACATGGGCTTAAAAAAACCGATATAAAAATAGGTAAGAAGCAACTTGAAACGGTAATTGAAAATTATACACGCGAGTCGGGTGTTAGAAATCTTGAAAAGCAATTGGCTAAATTGGTGAGAAACGTAGCAAAAAGTATTGCTATGGAAGAAGAATATGAATCTAAACTTACATTGAAGGATGTTGAAACCATTTTAGGGAAGCCTAAAGTGAATAAAAACGAATATGAAAACAACGATGTTGCAGGTGTTGTTACAGGTTTAGCTTGGACCAGTGTTGGAGGGGATATTTTATTTATAGAATCAGCCTTATCTAGAGGAAAGGGAAACCTGAATATTACTGGTAACTTGGGTAAAGTGATGAAAGAATCTGCTACTATTGCGCTTGAGTACATAAAGGCTAATGCAGAAGAGTTTGGTTTAGATTACCGTATTTTTGAACAATATAATGTACACATCCATGTTCCGGAAGGAGCCACACCAAAAGATGGCCCTAGTGCTGGAATTACAATGCTTACCTCATTAGTTTCTTTATTTACACAGCGAAAAGTAAAGAAAAATCTAGCTATGACTGGAGAAATTACTCTTCGTGGCAAGGTGCTTCCTGTTGGTGGTATTAAAGAAAAAATACTAGCAGCAAAACGAGCGAATATTAAGGAGATTATTTTGTGTAAAGAAAATGAAAGAGATATTATTGAAATCAAAGAAGAGTATTTAAAAGGACTTACTTTTTATTATGTTTCTGAAATGTCTGAAGTCTTAGATCTAGCGCTAATGAAGCAAAAAGTAAAAAACGCTAAAGATTTAAAAGTGAAAGCTAGTCAACAAAAATCAAATTAAATTATTTAAAAGTCTGATTTTTTGTAAAATTGTAATATGTTTGAAACTGAATAAGACGAAAGTTTTATTCAGTTTTTTTATCAGATAATAATTTTTTGAAATTTGCTTCGTTTTTAAAAGCAAAGACATTGAGGTCTTCCTATGCGAAATTTATATTTTCTTACTTTTCTTATTCTTGCTTCTGCTCTAAATGCACAAGTAGGTGGACAAGATACATACCAGTTTTTAAACATGCCTGTTAATCCTTTGCATGGAGCACTAGGAGGGAAGAATATTACCATGCATAACTATGATCCTTCTGGGGCAATTATCAACCCCTCTTTAATAAACGAAGAAATGGAAAATGTAGCTGTTCTAAATTACTTAAATTTGGCGGCAGGTATTAATTTTGGAAGCGCTGCCTATGCTTATAAATTAAAAGCAGATAGAGGAACAATTCAAGCAGGTATTACCTATTTAGGTTATGGTGATTTTGAAGGTTTTGATGAGCTTGGTAATAGAACAAACGATTTTACCGGTAGTGAGGCTGCTTTGTCTGTTGGTTATGCTTATCGCATTCCAGAAACCAAATTTAATGCAGGATTAAACGTGCGTATGATTACCTCCCGTTTAGAACAATACTCATCTTTTGGCCTAGCAACTGATTTTTCTTTCGCTTATGTTGACCCAGAATCCAAATGGGTGATTACTGCTGTATTGCGAAACTTTGGAGCTCAGCTTAAATCCTATGATGAAGTTAATGAAAGTTTACCAACAGAGTTGCTTATTGGTTTGTCAAAAGAATTAGAAAATGTTCCTATACGTTGGCATATTACCTTTGAAAATTTACAGCAATGGAATTTAGCTTTTAGAAATCCAAACCGAGACGAAACAGATATTGAAGGAAATGTTACTGAGGATAAACCAAATTTTATAAATAACATCTTCAGGCATACTGTGTTTGGAGCAGAATTATTTCCAGAAGGAGGGTTTAGTGTTCGCTTAGGTTATAGTTTTAGAAGGTCTGAAGAATTAGGGTTAATAGATCAAAATACTTTTGCAGGTTTAAGCGGTGGGTTTATGATTAAATTTAATAATTTAAGGTTTAGCTACACCTTTATGCGTTTACATCAATCAGCTACTTCTAATTTAATCGGGTTAAATCTTCAGCTTTAAACTTTTATGGAATATATGATTAGAAATCTTTCTAATATTCTCTTTTTTAAAGATATCATTACTAAACGATTGTAGTCTCTTTATTTTATTTAGAGGTGTTAACTTAGCTACTTATTTTTATTTGCTGATAACTAACATGTTGC
>JAIUMH010000135.1 GCA_022565635.1 Flavobacteriaceae bacterium
TATAAAGCTATTTCTTTTTTTATGCAATAAAATCTATTAAAATATTAATCGAACTTAGGTTATAATTCTTGAAAATTTACCGAGGGCGGAGTGTACAAAAGTTTTTGAGGGATATTTTTAGCAATCGAGCTAGGAGGCGCGCTGGCCTGGATAGCCTGTCATGTAAAGCTCATCAACCTTGCAAGGCCTGCTCCAATACATAAAAAAGCCTCATGAATTACAAGAGGCTTTTAAATGTGTTATTAGTGAATGTAGATCTGCTTATTTATACGGCATCCAAATCTCTAATAAAGCTTTACCGTCGGTTTGTCTTCCAGTGTGACTCCAAAGGCCTTCGTCCATTTTAATATCAAATTCTATACTTCTCCCCACATTATCAGAATTTTTAGAGAAATACTCTATATTTTCTACGTATTTACCTCGCTTCTTTGTTGTTACTCCACCCGTTGCCCCAACAAAGAAGTCGGTAGGAGTTTTGGTCCAAGTACCTCCGCTAGATCCAACAAATTCGCCTGTTTTTTTATTAAAAGCTAAAACTTGATAATAGTTATCAGTAAGCATTTTAATGGTTTTTCTAGGTGCATATTCAATTACTCGCCAGTCATCATCACCTTCATCTTGTTTTTTATGTATGCGCCAACATTTTGCCATTTCTTTATGCGCTGCAGTATCTATTCTTTTCCACACTTCATATTTAGAGGAATCTTTCATGCTGGTTAATTTTACTACATCATCTTCAAGAAATAGGAAGCGATAGATTTTAGAAGTATTAGACATTTCTGGGTTATCAGAATCAATTTCTATAAATTTTTGTAATCTAAAGTTCTCTAAAATATAGGTTCCTCCACCAGCTTTAATAAAATCACCCGTTGCAGGATCATATTCACTAAAGGTATAAAATTGGTCACTAAAAAGCTGTATCACGTGTTCGCTAACTTTTTCACCATCTACTTCTTGTAATTTCCAAGCTCCATTTAAATTGTCTCCATAACTCAGGTTATGAAATACTGCCATAACTAAGATTAAAACTATTTTCTTCATAACTTTTACGTTTTTTACAATATAAACAAATAATATACCAATGTTTGCTAAATACTAGTGCGACTTAAATCTTTAATTTAAATTTAGTAATTTTAGGGAATACGTAAGTATTTGTGGGTTTGTAATGAAATCCTCCATTTTGGGTTATTCATGATGTAATCAACAATTAGAGGCATTATTTTTTCTCTTACGCTCCATTCCGGTTGCAAGTACAAAATAGCTTCTTTGTTGGTTTTCTCA
The DNA here is from genome assembly GCA_022565635.1 of Flavobacteriaceae bacterium. Classification (GTDB taxonomy): domain Bacteria; phylum Bacteroidota; class Bacteroidia; order Flavobacteriales; family Flavobacteriaceae; genus Psychroflexus. Next base: position 1,282 of record JAIUMH010000135.1, read on the forward strand.
GCTTGCTCTTCAGCAAACTTAAAATCGTGTTTGTTATAAATGATTACTTTAAGCTCATCTGCTTTTTGATAGACTTCTTGGGTAGGTAACTTGTTTTTCTTTGGTGAAAGACAAATCCAATCCCAAGTCCCAGTTAGTTGATATGCTCCAGAGGTTTCAATATGAATTTTCATGTTTTTGTTCTTGAATCCTTGGGTTAGGGCTTGCATATCCCAGGTCAAGGGTTCACCACCAGTAACAACAACCGTATCAGAATATTTTGCGGCTTTTTCAACAATCTCTTTGGTTAGAGTAGGGGGGTGTTTTTCTGGATCCCAGCTCTCCTTGACGTCACACCAATGACAACCTACATCACAACCTCCTATACGCACAAAATAAGCCGCCTTTCCGGTATGATGACCTTCTCCTTGAATGGTGTAAAAATCTTCCATAAGTGGAAGCATATCACCACTTTTCACTAGTTCTTTGATTTCATCTAAATTCATAGCTGGCAAAGATAGGTAATTTTCAAATTACAGGCGGAAAATCAATAAATAATGATGTTGTTGTTAACCGATAATCATTCCTGCAATAGTGGCTGAAAGTAAGGATGCAAAAGTTCCTCCAATTAAAGCTTTCATACCAAATTCTGATAATAGTTTTCTTTTTCCAGGTGCCAATGAGCCAATACCCCCAATTTGTATTCCAATGGAAGCAAAATTGGCAAATCCACATAGCATGTAAGTAGCCATGATGACGGATTTTTGGTAATTTAAACTTAGTAAATTGGCTGGATTTTTAAGATCTGCTAATTGAATATATCCTACAAACTCACTTGCGGCTAATTTAATTCCCAAGAGTTGCCCCATGAGCATTACATCTTCTTTGGGAACGCCAATTAACCACATTATGGGGGCAAAAACAAAACCTAAAATTGATTCTAAAGAAAAACTAGAATAAGGTGAGTTCTCAGCAATAACTGAATTTAGACCAACCCATCCACCAAAACTTTCTAATGAAAAGTTAATCAAAGCTATAAAAGCAATGAACACCAAAAGCATAGCACCAACATTTGCCGCTAATTTAAGTCCCTCTGTTGTTCCGTTAGAGATGGAATCTAAAATATTAGATCCTATTTTATCTTGAGAAACTTCAGCAGTCCTTTCAATTTTTTCTTGCTGTGGATAAAGAATTTTAGAGACAACAATGGCTCCTGGAGCTGCCATTACGGAAGCAGCTAATAAGTGTCGAGCAAACTCTAAACGTTTTGCTGGGTCACCATCTCCTAAAAAACCAATATACGCAGCCAAAACTCCACCAGCAACCGTAGCCATACCACCTATCATAACCAACAATATTTCAGATCTGGTCATCTTTTCTAGATAGGCTTTAATCATTAGTGGTGATTCTGTTTGTCCTAAAAAAATATTACCAGCAACACTCAGGCCTTCAGCACCAGAAATATTCATTAATTTGGTAAGCACCCAAGCCATACCTTTTACAACTATTTGTATTACTCCTAAATAAAACAACAGGGAGGTTAATGCGGAAAAGAATATAATAGTGGGAAGTATTTGAAATAAAAAAATAAATCCGTAACTATCTACATTCATTAAATCTCCCAGCAAGAATTCGCTTCCTTCGGCTGTAAAATCCAGTATTTTCACAAAAATTTTGCCAACAAATTCAAAAATACCTTGTACAAAAGGAATTTTCAAAACCCCTATAGCTAAGATTACTTGCGCAGTTAAACCAACACCAACCGTCTTCCAATTAATGGCTCTTCTATTGGAACTAAATAAAAAAGACAGAAATAGGATGCTAAAAATGCCAATTACACCCCGATAAAACCCTTCTAAAGTAAAGCTTTGATTAGGAATCATCTCCTTATGGGCTGATGCTTCTTTTAATTGTTGCGGTAAGGTAGTGTCTTTGTTTTTTACTAATTTAATTTCAGAAGAATCATTTTTTAAACTTAACTCATCATCTGAGAAACTTTGAATATTAAATTTGTAAACAGCTTTATTATTTTTGATGAGTAATCTGTCTTCTTTAAGCTCATAATCAAATTTTACAAGTTTAGATTGATTAGATTCTGGAGTTGATGAAATTGTTAGAGTTGAATCCTTGAAACTTAATAGAGATTCAACAGTAAATAAATGTGTAAATTCTTCACTTGAAGAGACGCTATTAGAAATCTGATATTCCCCTTCAATTTCTTGTGCATTTATAAAAGCTCCAGCCAATAGAAATATACACAGTAAAAGATTTTTCATGCTTATTGGCGTTTTGAGATTTCATCGCGAATATGAGCTGCTTTTTCATAATCTTCATTATTCACAGCTTCTTCAAGCATCTCGTTCAATTTTTTAAGAGGAATGTTTTTGTAGCCTCGATTATAATCAACATCACTACCCGTTGTTTTTTGTTCATCAGAGAGTTTGGCATCAAACATTCCAGCGGCACTTTTTGGTGTTAATTGAACACCCGCCTTGTCTATAATATTTTTATAAGTAAAAATAGGAGCATCAAAACGAAGTGCAAGGGCAATAGCATCACTTGTTCGTGCATCAATGATTTCTTCTATTTTGTCACGCTCACAAATTAAGCTTGAATAAAAAATGCCATCTACTAATTTGTGTATGATGACTTGCTTAATTGTAATGGAAAAATGTTCTGAGAAAGTTTTAAACAAATCGTGAGTAAGTGGTCTTGGAGGTTTGATTTCTTTCTCTAAAGCAATAGCAATAGATTGAGCTTCAAAAGCACCAATAACAATGGGTAGTTGTCTTTTACCGTTAATTTCACTTAACAAAAGGGCATAGGCGCCATTTTGTGTTTGACTGTATGAAATTCCTTTAATATTTAATCTTACTAAGCTCATAATTGCAAAAATAAAAAAGCGGTCTAAATATGAAAGATAAATCTTGGTATTTTAGACCGCAATTTTAGTTTGCTAATATACGAACTTTTAGGCATTGTTGGCCTTAAATTCTCTAAGCTTTTCTGTAAGTTTTGGAACTACTTCAAAAGCATCACCAACAATACCGTAGTCAGCTGCCTTAAAAAACGGAGCTTCTGGGTCGTTATTGATAACTACTTTTATTTTAGAAGCGCTTATTCCCGCTAAATGCTGGATTGCTCCAGAAATACCAATGGCAATATAGAGGTTGGTTGCAACAGGTTTTCCTGTTTGTCCAACGTGTTCTCCATGAGATCTCCAACCCATGTCACTTACTGGTTTAGAACAAGCCGTTGCGGCATTTAAAACACCTGCTAAATCTTCAACCAAATGCCAGTTTTCAGGACCCTTTAAACCTCTACCTCCTGAAACTACAACTTCTGCATCTGCAATGCTTACTTTATCTGTGTTTTTATCAACCGACTGAACTTCAACTTTAAAGTGATCATCAGTTAAAGTGACTTCAAAATCATTGACATCAACACTTGTTTCGTTTTCATGAACGCCGTATGCGTTGTTAGAAAGACCTACAATTTTGATATCTGTATTGATGTTTGTTTCGTTAAAAGCTTTATTGGTAAAAGCTGTTCTCTTAACAGTAAAACCGTCTTCCATAGATGGAACTTCAACAACATTTGATGCGTATCCTGCTTCTAATTCAACAGCCAATAATGGAGCTAAAAATTTAGCATTAGCGCTCTGACTAACTACTAAGATTTTAGCTGATTCTTGTTTTGCTGCTTCAGTGATAACGTGAGCATACGCTTCAGCATTGAATTTATTTAGTTGATCATTTTTCACATTCAGTACCTTAGCTACACCATACTTGCCCAACTCATTTGGGTTTTCAGCATTTACCGAAATAGCTGTTACTTGGTCTCCTGTTTGATCAGCAATTGCTTTAGCGTAAGAAGCAACTTCAAAAGATGCTTTTTTAAATTTACCGTTTTCTGTTTCTGTATATACTAAAATAGACATATCTAATTTTTTTTAAATTGCTTTTGCTTCGTTGTGTAATAAATCGATTAATTCATCAATGTTTTCAGCATCTATTAATTTCACTTCACCTTTAGGTGCAGGTTTAGTGAATTTTTTGGCTTCAGTAGAATGTTGACTTTCTGCTGGTTCAACTACATTAAGTGGTTTTTTTCTAGCCATCATAATACCACGCATATTAGGAATTTTCAAATCAGATTCTTCCACTAAACCTTTTTGACCACCAATTACTAATGGTAAATCTGTTTTTAATGTTTCTTTACCACCATCAATTTCTCTTACTGCTGTTGCAGTGCTACCTTCAACTTCAAGGCTTACACAAGTATTGATAAATCCATAACCTAAAATCTTGGCCATCATACCCGGTACCATTCCTCCGTTATAATCTATTGACTCTCTTCCAGCAATAATTAAATCATACTCGCCTTCTTTTGCTACTTTAGCTAGTTCTTTTGCTACTTGGTAGCCGTCAACTGGGGCAGCATCAATACGTATAGCGTTATCTGCGCCAATAGCTAAGGCTTTTCTAATGGTTGGTTCTGTGTCTTTTAAACCAACTGTTGCCACATCTACAGAAGCACCTTGCTTTTCTTTGAACCACATGGCACGTGTTAATCCAAATTCATCGTTTGGATTAATAATGAATTGTACACCATTGGTGTCAAACTTGGTGTCGTTATCTGTAAAATTAATCTTAGACGTTGTGTCTGGAACATGGCTTATACAAACTAATATTTTCATTTTATCATTTTTAGATTTATATGTTGCGAATATAGTAAGAATCTTCGAATTTTATTATGCGCGCATAGTAAAATTTTATTAAAATTTATTTTCTGTAAAAATAAGCCCAATTTGATTTTTAAAGCAAGTAATAATAACTTATTTTTGCTGTTTGTGAAATTTAAATCATAAGCATGAGGACAATACAATTTAGAGAAGCTGTTTGCGAAGCAATGAGCGAAGAAATGCGAAACGATGAGTCTGTATATTTAATGGGAGAGGAGGTTGCCGAATACAATGGGGCATACAAAGCTTCTAAAGGTATGCTAGATGAGTTTGGCCCAGAACGAGTTATTGATACGCCTATAGCAGAACTTGGTTTTGCAGGTATTGGTGTTGGTTCTGCAATGAATGGAAACCGACCTATTATTGAATTTATGACCTTTAATTTCTCTTTAGTAGGAATTGACCAGATCATCAATAATGCTGCTAAAATGCGCCAGATGTCTGGAGGACAATTTAATATTCCTATAGTTTTTAGGGGTCCAACAGCTTCAGCGGGACAATTAGGCGCAACTCACTCTCAGGCTTTTGAAAGTTGGTACGCAAACACTCCCGGACTTAAGGTGGTAGTTCCTTCTAATCCTTATGACGCCAAAGGACTTTTAAAGTCTGCTATACGAGATAACGATCCTGTTATTTTTATGGAAAGCGAACAAATGTACGGGGATAAAGGTGAAGTTCCTGAAGAAGAATATACTATTCCTTTAGGAAAAGCGGATATTAAAAGAGAAGGAGAGGATGTGACTATTGTTTCTTTTGGAAAAATTATTAAAGAAGCTTATAAAGCTGCTGAAATCTTAGCTAAAGATCATGGTGTTTCAGTTGAAATTATTGATTTGAGAACAGTACGTCCTCTAGATTACGACATGATTATTGAATCCATCAAGAAGACCAACCGTATGGTAATTCTTGAAGAAGCTTGGCCGTTTGGAAACGTTTCTACAGAAATCACTTACCGTGTGCAACAAGATGCATTTGATTTTTTAGATGCTCCTATTGTTAAAATTAACACCGCAGATACTCCTGCACCTTATTCGCCAGTATTACTTAAAGAATGGTTACCTAACCACGAAGATGTTATTAAGGCAGTAAAGAAAGTAATGTATATAGATTAATTTTAATTGATAAAATTGTTCATAAAAAAAAGGTGTTTTGAAATTTCAAAACACCTTTTTTTTATCGATTTATAGCTAATTTTTTATTTGTCGTTTTTATCATATATTTTCACTAATTCTACTTGAAAGAACAGCGGTGTATGTGGAGGAATAGGACCCACTCCAGCCTCACCATAAGCTAATTCTGAAGGAATAAGCAAATCTGCTTTTTCACCTTCTTTAAGCAAAAGTAATCCTTCATCCCAACCTGGAATAACAAAACCTCTAGCTACTTCAAATTCAATAGGTTCTTTTCTATCAAAAGATGAGTCAAATTTATTTCCATCCAAGAACATTCCTGTATAGTGCACAGCTACTTTTTGTC
>JAIUMH010000136.1 GCA_022565635.1 Flavobacteriaceae bacterium
ATGTAATCATCTAAAAACCCAATAGCTCCCATCCATAAGGTTGTTACAATCAATAATAGCACATAAATATTATCTAATTTAGCAAAAAGCAGTACCGGAATTAAGGTAGATAAAATGATTATTAACCCACCCATTGTTGGAGTTCCTGCCTTTTCTTTTTGTCCTTCTAAGCCTAAATCTCTAACGCTTTCCCCAACTTGCTTTGCTAACAAAAATCGAATAATTCGTTTTCCAAAAACGGTTGATATTAACAACGCCAAGATGATGGACATAGCCGCTCTAAAGGAGATATACTGAAATAATCCAGCTCCTGGAAAATCGTAATTAGCGTCTAAGTAGTCAAATAGATAATATAGCATTTACTTACTTGTTTAATTGTTTAAGCTGTTGCATTAGCAATTCAAGATCATTGAAGTCTGAACGCACTCCATTGATTTCTTGATAGGTTTCATGACCTTTTCCAGCAATCAAAATAATATCTCCTTCGTTAGCAATTTTACAAGCTGTTTTAATGGCTTGTAGTCTTGATGTAATAGAAAGTAATTTTGAAGAATGAGCTGGATTTACACCATCCTCCATATCCTGAATAATTTTTTCTGGATCTTCTGTTCTTGGGTTATCACTTGTAAAAATGACTTGATTACTCAAATCAGCCGCAATTTCCCCCATTAAAGGTCGCTTGGTTTTATCCCTATCACCTCCACATCCAACAACAGTAATTAATTTTTCATTCTTTGTGCGAATATCTCCTATAGTTTCTAACACATTTTTTAATGCATCGGGTGTATGTGCATAATCAACAATTCCAGTAATTTTTTCTTCTTTTGAAATAAAGTACTGAAAACGCCCATCTACAGCTTTTAACCGACTTATCATTTTTAGGTTTTCTAAATCCTCTACCTGCAATAACTGAGCTACTGCAAAAACAGCAAGTAAATTATATGCATTAAAGCTTCCTATTAAGCTTGAATACACTTCTTTATCATTAAGCTGAAGTAGTAACCCTTCAAAATTATTTTCAAGAATTTTAGCTCTAAAATCAGAATTTGATTTTAATGAATAGGTATATTTTTTAGCGCTTGTATTTTGCAACATAAAAGGACCATTTCTATCATCCTCATTCACCAAGGCAAATGCCTTGTTAGAAAGTTCATCAAAAAGTCGCTTTTTCACATTGCGGTATTCCGCAAAAGTATTATGGTAGTCTAAATGATCATGACTAAGATTAGTAAAAACCGCCCCAGCAAAGTCAAGTCCCGCGGTTCTTTGTTGATCAATACCATGAGAACTAACCTCCATAAAAGCATGAGTCACCCCCGCTTCAACCATTAAATGCAAATATTTATTAATGGTTAAAGAGTCTGGTGTAGTTAATCGGGTAGGATAAACTTGGTCATTCACCTTTATATTTACCGTAGAAATCAAGCCCACTTTTTTCCCTAGACCTTTTAAATGCTGGTACAACAAACTTGTAACTGTAGTTTTACCATTGGTTCCTGTAACTCCAATAAGCTGAATTTTTTGCGATGGATTATCATAAAAATTAGCCGCAATATGCGCCGCTGCCAAACGAGAATCTGAAACCTGAATAAAGGTTACTCCTTTAAGTCTATGGGCTGGTAATTCTTCACACACAACCGCTAATGCTCCCTGGTTAACAGCTTTTTCAATATACGTATGACCATCTGAAGCATTGCCTTTAATAGCAATAAACAAATCGTTTAAGCCAACTTTTCTAGAATCAATATGCACGCCACGTACTTGCTGAGAAGTATTGCCTTCTATTGCTTCAATAGGAACTCTATACAATATGTCTTTTAAAATATTCAATTCACAACTAGTTTTATAGGTTGAACCATTTCAATTTTCTGACCATTAGGAATAGATTGTTGTGCTACTACTTGTCCGTTGCCTGAAAGCTGTACAGAAAGCCCCATATTTTCCAACAAAGAAACAGCATCCATTACAGGCATACCTTTTAAATTTGGCATAATGGTCTTGTACTTTTGTGCCAAATCAAAGTAATTGACATAACTTTCTGATGGCTGATTTAAATCTGTTAAAGAGATTTCATCCTGAACAGGTGTATCTTTATAAATTTTATGGGCTATTTTCTGAAAAACTGGCGCGGCAACTGTACTTCCATAATACCCTTTTGCAGGGTTGGGTTTATGAATAACCACAGAAACTGTATATTTAGGAGCTTCTGCTGGAAAATAACCTACAAATGAAGAAATATACCTTCCCGACTCTATCCAGTATTCAGTTTGACAAGTTCCTGTCTTTCCTGCCATTGAAAAATTTGAGTTGTAAATACTTCTAGCTGTACCATTTTCAACTGTCTTCTTCATTAAATCTTGAAGAATTTTTGCCGTTTGTTGTGAGCAAATAGACTTAGACTGTATTGCTTCAGAATAGTCTTTAATTAAATTATTCTTATCTCTAATTTGTTTCACAAATCTAGGCTTAACAGCAACACCGTCATTGGCTATTGCATTGTAAAAATTGAGGATTTGCATAGAAGTGAGCGAGACACCATAACCAAAAGAAAGCCAAGGCAATGTTGTTCCGTACCAATTATCATCCTGCGGATGCGGAATTTTTGGCGCACCTTCACCTTTAATCTCAAAACCTATTTTTTCATTCAACCCCATATTAAAAAGTCGATTAACAAATTTTTCTGGTTGTTGAGCGTAATTGTTTACAATCATTTCAGAAAATGCTGTATTAGATGAAACTTGAAACGCTTCAGCCATGCTTATCTTACCATATCCTCCAATTCTAGAATCACGAACTGTGCGGTCATAGTATTTTATTTTCCCGCCCTTGGTATCAAAAACATCTGAAGTATCTACTACTTGATCTTCTAAAGCAGCAGCTAAGGCCATCAGTTTAAAAGTAGAACCCGGCTCATGAGGTTCGTAGATAGCATAATTTAACTTTTCATAATATTTGCCAGAGGTAGCACTTCTTCCTAAATTAGCAATTGCTTTAATTTCTCCTGTTTTTGTTTCCATTACCACCACCGATCCGTGGTCCGCTTCAAAAATTTCCAATTGTTCTAAAAGCGCATGATGAGCAATATCTTGAATATTTGCATCTAATGTTGTTACCACATCATATCCATCAATGGGTTCAATTTCATTCAAATCATTTAGAGGTTTCCATTGTCCTTGAGCAATTTTTTGTTTCATCCGCTGGCCTTTTTCCCCTTTTAAGTAGTGATTATAAGCTCCTTCAAAACCAATATTACCTCTTCCTATACTTCGTTCAGCAATTTTCCCTAAAGGATTTTCTCGCATCACCTCTTGCTCTGCTATTAAACCTCCTTTGTAAGCACCTAATTCAAACAGCGGAAATTCGCGTATTTTCATATAATCTGAATAATCAACATTTTTAGCCAGAAACAAATAACGATTATTGGTTGCACGTGCTTTTTTAAGTTTATGTTGATAGTGCCCTGGCGTGTTTCCAAACATTTTAGACAACTCTTGACTTAAGGGTACTAAGTTCTCTTTAAAGTTTTTATCAGATACTGTTTTAGCATCAAACCTGATTTCGTATTTAGGTACAGAAGTAGCCAACAAATTCATGTTTGCATCATAAATATTACCCCGGTTGGGAGGAATTGTAAAATTTCTAAAAACAGTTTTATCTGCCAACTCTTTATATTTATCTGCCTCAATAATTTGAATCTGAAAAAGCTTAAAACCAACAAATCCTGCCAAGACAACTATAAGTCCTAACAAGACGTAAAACCGATTCAATATGTTTTTACTATTGGTCATTTATTTGTTTGAACAATTATTTTTTGAGGAGGCATATCTGATGTATAAATACCTCTCCATTTCATTTCTTTTGCAATATTAGACTCCATGCGTTCCTGCATCACCTTCTTTCTAGTATCTACAAACTCACTTCTTAACTTTTTAACTTCGTAATTAATAGCCGCAATTTCCATCACTTTTCTATCGGCTCTATGCGAACTTCCAATCATCACAATAGCCAAAAAAGTACAGTAAAAAATAAACGCCCAATTACCAAAAGAGCCATCGCTTACCAAAAATTTTCCTCTAGCTATATCCTGAAGCGTATTTTTCATCACGAAATAGGTTTTTCAATTCGTTCAGCAATTCGCAACTTAGCACTTCGTGCCCTAGAGTTCAATTGAATCTCTTCAGGAGTAGGGGTAATTAATTTTCCTACTTTTTTAAAAGCTACTAAAGGATTACCATAAAAATCTTTCTCCGTATCTCCTTGAAACTTTCCATTTCTAATAAAACGTTTCACCAATCTATCCTCTAACGAATGATAAGAAATCAAACTTAACCTTCCACCTGGCCTAACCACCTCTTCAGTTTGCTCTAAGAAAGCCTTTAAAGCCTCAATTTCTTGATTCACTTCAATCCTTAAAGCCTGATAAAACATGGCTAACATTTTATTTAATTTTCGCTCAGAAAAAAAACTAGCCACAATTTCATTCAACTGTAAAGTTGTTTCAATTGGCGCTATTTGTCTTTGCGCCACAATAGCTGAAGCAATTTTTGAAGCGATTCTTATTTCAGCATAATCACGAATAATTTGCGTTAGTTGAGCCTCTTCATAAGTATTTACAATATGGTATGCATCTAAAACTTCCTTAGGATTCATACGCATATCTAATCGCGCATCAAAACGAATTGAAAATCCACGATCGGCTTCATTAAACTGATGAGAAGAAACACCAAAATCTCCTAAAACACCATCCACCTGACGCACCCCGTAAAAACGAAGAAATCTTTTTAAATATTTAAAATTTTCTGGAATCAAAGTAAACCTATCATCCTTAATGGCATTTTGTTGAGCATCTGGATCCTGATCAAACGCAAACAATTTTCCTTTTTCAGAAAGCTTTGAAAGAATTAGCTTAGAGTGCCCACCACCACCAAAGGTTACATCTACATAAATACCGTCTGGCTGAATATTCAAACCCTCAACACTCTCATTAAGCAATACCGGTACATGATAATTAGTCGTCTCCATCTTCTCCCATTACTTCTTCAGCCAAATCAGCAAAATCATCAACATCATCAATGCTTGCTTCATAAACTTGTTTATCCCAAATCTCTATAATATTAATAGCCGATGCCACCACTACCTCTTTCTCAATTCCAGAAAAGGCTACCAAGTCCTTTGGAATCAAAAGACGTCCATTGGCATCTACCTCAACTAGCTTTACGCCAGCAGTAAATTTCCTTATAAAATCATTGTTTTTTTTCTTGAACCTGTTCAGCTTATTCAACTTCTGCATAAGCACTTCCCATTCACTCATAGGGTACAGCTCTAAACATTTCTGAAACACAGAACGCTTCAACACAAAGCCTTCCTCAAGCTTTGGTAAAAGCTGTTTTTTAATTCCAGAAGGCATAGACAACCTTGACTTAGAATCAACTTTACACTCATATGTTCCTATTAAATGCGTCAAAACAATTATTTATAGTTCAAAAATATTAATTTTTTTACCACATTCTACCACTTTTACCCACAATTGTTGATAAGTTTTCATTAACAGCTGTAAATGCCTATTATTACTGATTTTCAAAAATTTAAAATTGTGAATTAGTAAGCTACATAGCTTTAAAATCGCTCAAATAAAAGCTCTTAATCAACAATTTAGCAAAAAGAAATCAAAAAGTGGGATGGTTTGTATTGCTTCACACTCAAAACAAACATCAACTTCATCAAAAAAATACTATGCAAGCATAACTAATACCAAGTATCTACATATCAGCAAATTAACACCTTAATCAGGTAATGTATAACAACAAAATAATAATTACTATAGGTGTTAATACAATAATTTTATCTATACTTGTATAATTATACTATATTTGAAAATTGAAATTTTTTCAACCTAATGGACAAAAAAATACAACAACAAGGCAAGTTTAAGTTTTATGAAGAAGGTGAAGGTACCCCATTATTAATCCTACATGGACTAATGGGTGGACTGAGTAATTTTGATGGAGTAGCAGAACACTTCCCCAGCAAAGGGTATAAAGTTGTGATTCCAGAATTACCTATATATTCTCTTCCTTTATTAAAAACCAATATCAAAAATATTACTAGCTTTATTAAGGAATTTATCACTGCAAGGGGTTATGAACAAGTAATATTACTAGGTAATTCTTTAGGAGGTCACATAGGTTTATTAACCACAAAACTCTATCCTGACTTAATTAAAGGATTAGTTATTACAGGAAGCTCTGGACTTTATGAAAGTGCAATGGGTGATTCTTACCCTAAAAAAGGAGATTATGAGTACATTAAGAAAAAAGCACAGGATGTATTTTATGACCCAGAGGTAGCTACTCCAGAAATCATTGAAGACGTTTATCAAACCATTAAAGATAGAAATAAGTTAATAAGAATTTTAGCTATTGCCAAAAGTGCAATTAGACATAATATGGCTAAGGATTTACCCAATATGCATCAACCAACTTGCATTATTTGGGGAAAACAAGATGAAGTTACCCCACCTAAGGTAGCTGTTGAATTTGACGAATTACTTCCTAATTCAGAATTACACTGGATTGATAAATGTGGGCACGCCGCAATGATGGAACATCCAGAAGAATTCAATCAAATTCTAGAAACTTGGTTGACCAAAAACAATCTCTAAATGAAAATTACCTCTGCAGAATTTGTTATTAGCAATACAGATGTTTTAAAATGCCCCAATTCCAAACTTCCAGAATATGCGTTTATTGGGCGTAGCAACGTAGGAAAATCTTCCTTAATCAATATGCTTACAGGAAAAAAAAAGTTAGCTATGGTTTCTGGAAAACCCGGAAAAACTAGACTAATTAACCATTTTCTAATCAACAAATCTTGGCACTTGGTAGATTTACCTGGCTACGGTTACGCCAAGGTAAGCAAAACAGAAAAAAAGAAATTTCAGCGGTTCATAGAAAGCTATTTTGAAAAAAGACATCAACTAGTTAATGCCTTTGTCTTGGTAGATTTAAGACATGAGCCCCAACCAAAAGACCTAGAATTTATGCAATGGCTAGGAGTAAATGCCATTCCGTTTTCCATCATCTTTACCAAGGCAGACAAATTAAAACCCAATGCCATTGAAGCTAATTTAACCACCTACAAAGACCAACTTCTTGACTATTGGGAAGAAGTCCCCCCTTATTTTGTTACTTCATCACAAAAAGGAACCGGAAAAGAAGAGGTTTTAAACTATATTGAAAGTATTAATCAAAACTTGAACAACCAAAACTAACTCGCTTCTACTCACAATAAAATACAAAAAAATAAAACTTATTTATAAGGGCGTTGAAACGGGCTTTCAGCTTTAGTTGGTAAGTAATACCATTTATCAATTGAAATTACCGCAATAAAACGCCCTTTTTTCCTTTCTG
>JAIUMH010000137.1 GCA_022565635.1 Flavobacteriaceae bacterium
GCATTGTATTTCTGAATGGGGGCATGATTTTAGGCCCGAATACAGAAATACAATGCGCCTCATCAATGGCTAAGAAAGAAATTTCTTGTTGCTTTAAAAAATCTACATACTCCTCTTTAGTTAAAGATTCTGGAGCTACGTAAAGCAATTTGGTAATACCACTTTCTATATCGCTTTTTACTTGTCTTACTTGGGTTTTATTTAGAGAAGAATTAAGTACATGAGCTACACCATCATGATCTGAGATGCTTCGAATTACATCAACTTGATTTTTCATCAAGGCAATAAGCGGTGAAACTACAATAGCCGTACCTTCTTTAATTAAAGCAGGTAGTTGATAGCATAAAGACTTGCCTCCTCCCGTAGGCATAATCACAAAAGTGTCATTATTGTGAATAATACTTTTTATTACATCTTCCTGTAAACCTTTAAACTCGTCAAAGCCAAAATACTTCTTGAGTTCTTTGTGTAAATTGATTTGTGCCAATTTATTTTTAATGTTTAGAATTAATTACATTTGCAAGTATAAATATACGCATTATTTTAAATTACGCAAATGCGAAATAATTTTTTTATGAAAGAAGACCAAATTTTAGCTTTAGCAAAATCTACAATAGCAACTCAAGCTAGATCTGTAGCGGTTTTAGAATCTTTAGTGGATGAAGATTTTGCAAAAGCTGTCAATGAAATATACCACTCTAAGGGACGTGTAGTGATTACGGGTATTGGTAAAAGCGCCATTATAGCTACCAAAATTGTAGCTACAATGAATTCAACTGGCACTCCAGCTATTTTTATGCACGCCGCAGATGCTATTCATGGCGACTTAGGTACTATTTTAGAAGACGACATAGTAATTTGCATATCTAAAAGCGGAAACACTCCTGAAATTAAAGTTTTAGTTCCTTTAATAAAGAATTTCAAAAACAAGTTAATTGCCATAACCGGAAATAAAGATTCTTACTTAGGCAAACAAGCTGATTTTGTCTTAAATGCATTTGTAGAAAAAGAAGCCTGTCCTAATAATCTTGCTCCTACAACCAGTACTACTGCTCAATTGGTAATGGGTGATGCGTTGGCTGTTTGTCTTTTAAAAATGAAAGGTTTTTCTAGTCAAGACTTTGCTAAATTCCACCCAGGTGGCGCTTTAGGCAAGACACTTTATTTAAAGGTAGCAGATATTACCGTGAATAATATGAAACCACATGTTAGCCCAGATGCTTCAATGCAAGAAGTAATTGTTACAATTTCACAAAATATGTTGGGCGCTACAGCGGTTATTCAAGAGGAAGAAATTGTTGGAATTATTACCGATGGTGATATTAGAAGAATGCTTTCAACAACAACCAATTTTGGCTCTTTAAAAGCTCTTGATATTATGAGTAAAAACCCAAAAACCATCAATAATAAATCGCTTGCTGTAAAAGCTTTAGAAATAATGGAAAGCAATGATATCTCGCAAATACTTGCTGTAGAAAACAATACCTATGCAGGTGTAGTTCACTTACATAATTTAATAAAAGAAGGGATTATTTAATGGGTAAAAAAAACAAAAAACATCCTGACGAAATGTCCTTTTTGGATCATTTGGAGGATTTAAGGTGGCATTTAATACGCTCTACTCTTGCTGTACTAATAGCAGGTACAATTGCATTTTTAGCTAAATCTTTCATTTTTGACACCCTGATTTTTGGCCCTGTTAATGTGGATTTTTGGACTTACAGAGTTTTGTGTAACATTTCTCAGTGGGCTGGTTTTGACGAAAGCTTTTGCCTTTCTGAAATTCCTTTTAGAATTCAAAGTAGAATAATGGCTGGGCAATTTAGTGCACATATTTGGACAGCAATTACCGCCGGATTTATTATTTCATTTCCTTATGTTATTTATGAATTTTGGAAATTTTTATCACCAGGACTTTATGAAGAAGAAAGAAAAAACGCCAAATGGTTTATTTTAGCAGGTTCACTTCTGTTTTTTACTGGTGTACTCTTTGGCTATTACGTAATTTCACCCTTATCCATACGCTTCTTAGGTTCTTACCAAGTAAGTGAAATTGTATTTAATGACTTTGACTTAGGCAGTTATATTGGCTTGTTAAGAGCTTGTGTCTTGGCTTCTGGGTTTATTTTTGAACTTCCTATTGTCATTTATTTTCTAAGTAAAATTGGCTTGGTCACGCCAGAGTTTTTAAGAGAAAACAGAAAATACGCTATTGTATTAATTCTTATTTTTTCTGCAATTATAACTCCCCCTGATGTTGCTAGTCAAGTTATTGTAACTATACCTGTACTTATTCTATATGAAATTAGTATCTTCATCTCTAAAGTTGTAGTGAAAAATCAAAAGAAAAAAGAAAAAGAAAGAAAAACAAACTAAAATGATTGATCAAGTAGATGAATTTGAAGCCTATAGGGCAAGGATGAACGACAAAATTATTAACGATAATAATCGCGTTCTGAAAAGAATTTTTAATTTAGACACTAATTCCTTTGCTGAAGGAGCGCTAGACAAAAAAACCAAAGAGTTATTAGGTTTAGTTGCCTCTCTTGTATTGCGTTGTGATGATTGTGTAAAATACCATTTAGAATCTTCACACAAAGAAGGTTTTACTAAAGAACAGGTGGTAGAAGCACTAAGTATTGGAACCTTAGTTGGCGGTACAATTGTTATTCCTCACCTAAGAAGAGCCTACGAATACTGGGATGCAGTGGAAGAAAAATACGGTAAAAATGAGCAATAAAACCTTTAAATTAAGAGCAGATAACTTAGTAAAAGCCTACAAAGGCGTTGAAGTAGTTAAAGGGGTTTCATTAGAAGTAAACCAAGGAGAAATTGTTGGTCTTTTAGGTCCTAATGGGGCTGGAAAGACCACCAGTTTTTATATGATTGTAGGCTTAGTAAAACCAACACGCGGTCATATTTACCTCAATCAAACTGACATCACTAAATTTGCCATGTATAAACGTGCTCAAAACGGAATTGGATACTTGGCTCAAGAAGCTTCTATATTTAGGAAGCTGAGTATTGAAGAAAATATTATGAGCGTACTTGAACTTACTAAACTTTCTAAAAAAGAACGCCAAATGAAAATGGAGAGCTTAATTGAAGAGTTTGGTTTAGGACATATTAGAAATAATCGAGGTGATTTGCTTTCTGGTGGGGAGCGAAGAAGAACTGAAATTGCGCGCGCACTGGCAACCGACCCAAATTTTATTCTTTTAGATGAACCTTTTGCAGGGGTTGATCCAGTGGCGGTTGAAGATATTCAGAAAATTGTTGCCCAATTGAAAGACAAAAACATTGGTATTTTAATTACAGACCACAACGTGCAAGAAACTTTAGCTATCACAGATCGTACTTATTTGATGTTTGAAGGAAAAATTTTGAAACACGGAGAACCTGAAGAGCTTGCTGAAGATCAAATGGTGAGAAAAGTGTATTTAGGACAGAATTTTGAATTGAGAAAAAAGAAAATTTTTAACTAGTTTTTCATCTCCTTTCATTTGATGCCTAAAAGTACTTCTATTAGATTTTTTGAAAAATACCGCTGATTTTTTGGGCGTAAACTTCCAAATTAATCAACTTGATTTACAACAGATTTAAAAATTTTAATCCAAAAATCACACCGCCCGATTGCCATCCATTTTGGTAAGGCTTTACAAAATCTAAGCGCAAAACTCTAAATTTACCAAAACCTAAATTATCAATTCCTATAGATAGCTCATTATATGAATCTCTGTTATTAACTTGTAGGGTTTTTGCTCCTACAATTAAATTGTAATTCAGTTGATTAATTAAGGGGATTTTATTTAAAATCCATCCTTTAAAATTATGCTCTAAGTGAGCATGCATGTAATCTTCGGTAGTTGAATATTCATAATACCCAAGTAAATTAAACCGATTGAGGTAATTTGAAGAAGTTCCTACATAAGTTTCGTTTCCAGCAAAGTGTTGAAAATCCACCATAGCCACATCATGATTACCAAATAAAGTTCCTGCATTAATGCTGTACCCCAATTCACCATAATTTTTTAAATTCAATTGTTGTGTTATTCTAGCTTTAAGCTGATTGAATTCGTAAGCACTTATATCTGAACCAAATCCCTTTCTGTAACTGGCAAAAAGTGTTGGAAATTTATTATTGGTTAGGGCATATTTTCCATCAGGTCTTGAAATGTATTTCTGCCCAAAATTATATCTCAAATTAAGTTGAGCTACAAACATTCTATGTTCTTCAAAAGCCAAGCTGGTTTCATCTTCAGGCAAGAATGGATCATTGCTGGAAAAACCTGGGCTATTTCTTACCCAAACCCTTGAATTGGTAGCATTTAATAAGGGAGTTCTTTGTTCGGCGCCCAAGGAAACACTCATACTCAAGCCGTTAATTACCTCCTGGCTATAACTTGCGCGCGCATACAATTGGTCATAAAGCTTTAAAAAATTTCGCTCTGCAAAAATAGAGGCTACAGTAGCTATTCGTTCAGAAATGGGTTCAGTATTGTTAATTTGTTTGGCCTCCAATCCAGCAGACAAGCTTAAATACGACTTAGAGAAATAATTAAATCGCTTTCTAAAAGACAAACTTCCTCGTATTTGTTCATCAGAAAAGCCATAATTTACATTGGCGGTAAGGTCCCAAAACTCGCGATAAGAGTTCTGCTCATCTTTTTGACGGTAATAAAAACCCGTCCCTAAATTCCATCCTTGAACAGTATTAAAATTAACTCCACTAGTAATTCCAGTATAGCCAGCAGAACGTTTTTGGTAAGAGTTATTCCAAGAGTAGCCTGTAATTACATCAAAAACTCTAAACTTATTGCCTTCAGCATCAATAGAATCTAAGTAAGTTTTTGATTTTCGAAGCGTTTGAATACTGTCTTTTTTTTGGTAATCTTCAATTTCAATATCAACTAATGGAATAGGCCTATTTTTAAACCAAAACAAGCTATCTTTCTTGTTGGCATTTTCAGCAAAAGCAATAATTTCATTGGTAAAGGTTTTAGGCTGGAATTCTGGATTAAGTTGGTAATTACTATAATAGCCAATAAATTTTCCATGACCACCAAAGCTAAATATATTCCATTCAAAATTGAAACTTTGCGTTTTCATTAAAAACACCTCATTAGTTTCATCATAATTAAAATTTTGAACAAAGGTAATTTTTTCAAGTGGTGGTATTTGCGTTCTTTTTCCGTTGGTTGTAAGTTCTGTTCCAAAAATTTCTCCAGTCTCTTCAATAAGGTAAATAAAACCATCAAAAGTACGGTCGTTATCGCGTTTAGAAATCACTTCAATTTTATTCACCAAATGTCCATGATCACTATAAAAAACCCCTTCCAAACGGTAATTGTAATAATTGAAAGCGAAATTGGCAATGGGCGATATCATTTCCACATTAAAATAAACCGTGTTATTGTAAAACGAATTATTAAAATCTTCTGCAGTATTCCAACTGAAGCCGTTGTCATCTCCACTCACTTTTGAAGCCTCAATAAACTCTTTAAAATCATTAGGCACTTTAAATTTGATTTTTGAAACGGTTTCACTTAAATAAATAATTCCACTTCTTGTTGAATCTAAAGCACCATCAAAGTCGCCTACCTCCTGCCCCATTATTTTCTCAGGAACATCGGTTGCTTCCCATAGCGCTTTCGAATAAAAATCAGCTTCGTAAGCTTGAACTTTATCGCGATTTCTTTTTCGGTTTTTAATGGCTCTTCTAATCACCGCATAAGCAGGATCTTCTTCGCTTTCAGTAACAATAACGTCATCTAAGCTAAATTCTTCTTGCTCCAGAACAATCTCTAAAAACAGATTTTCTTCAGTTACATCTACCTCAACTTTATGTGTTTTAAAACCTAAATATTGAAAAACCAACTGATTGTTGACTGAAGATTTTGGGAAATTAATTTCAAATTCTCCCTTTGAATTAGAAGTAGTCCCTAGGGTTGAATTTTCAAAATAAATATTGACGTCAGCTAAAACTTCAGCATTTTCATCAGTAACAATACCTTGAATTTGAGCGGTAATGAATGAAGTCCACAGCAATAGAACTAACAGGCTTAGTTGTTTAATTTTATCCATAAGCTTTTTTGATTCGGTCTAGTTTTCTCTTGTTTTCTCTAGACTTGATGGTTTCACGTTTATCATAAAGTTTTTTCCCTTTGGCTAAGGCAATTTTCATTTTTGCCAAACCTCTTTCATTGATAAATAAACGAAGTGGGATGATTGTTAAACCGGTATTTTTTACTTCCTTATGAAGTTTTCTCAATTCAGTTTTTTGCAACAAAAGCTTACGTTGACTTTTAGGCTGGTGATTAAAATGAGTAGCATGTGAATATTCTTCCAC
Source organism: Flavobacteriaceae bacterium (assembly GCA_022565635.1). GTDB lineage: Bacteria > Bacteroidota > Bacteroidia > Flavobacteriales > Flavobacteriaceae > Psychroflexus. The sequence continues at coordinate 6,350 of JAIUMH010000137.1, forward strand.
ATTCATATTGATTACAAACAACTCTCCTTTTTCATTAAATTCACAAAAACTTTCAGCAATACTTGCTTTACCTTCTCTAATGGATTTAATTTCAGTCCCCTTCAAAACAATACCTGCTTGAAATTTATCGATAAATTCATAATGAAATTTAGCTTTTCTGTTTTGAATATTGATGTTGTTCTTTCCCATATACCTTCTATCTCTTGCAAATATATTTAAATGCTTGTTTAAAATACAAAAATTGAATTAAAATTCAGCACGTTCTTCAAAATTCATAAATTCTTTAATTACGGGATGTTGAAAACTTAATGAAGCCGCGTGTAAATGTAATCGGTTGGCGGGTTTTCCGTACAAATCATCACCAACAATAGGCAAATTTAAACCATGAGGATGCGCCGCATGAACGCGTAATTGATGCGTTCTTCCTGTTATTGGGTAGAACTCAACTAATGTTTTTCCTGCTTTAACTTCAATTTTCTTCCATTTGGTATGTGCTGGTTTCCCGTGTTGATGACACACCATTTGATGAGGCCTATTGTCTAAATCAACACGCAATGGTAATTTAACTTCACCCTGATTTTCAACAAGTTCACCTTCTAGTAAAGCTTGATAAGTTTTTTTTACCTTCCGTTGAATAAACTGAGCTTGTAATTGTTTGTGGACAACATCCGATTTTGCCATGAGCATGATGCCAGATGTGGACATATCCAGTCGATGAACTAATAAAGGACCAGTGGCATCTGGATACAAATCTTTCAACTGAGTTAAAACCGAAAATTTAGTGCGTTTACCAGGAACAGATAAAAGTTCGTGGGGTTTAAGAATCACAGCCAAATGTTCATCTTCAAAAATCAGTTGAATTTTTTTTCTTTCAAGCAAACTGTTTTCAATTGGGTTTTCTTCAACTTTTAAACCTTGAAGCATGTGGCCTAATAAGGCTTCGCATTTAGAACGACAAGCCGGGTAGAATTCGCCATGCTTTCTAATTTG
>JAIUMH010000138.1 GCA_022565635.1 Flavobacteriaceae bacterium
CTTTAGATGGGCAATCAAGTTTAGTCTTTACAGGTTTAGAAGCAGGAGAAGCAGAAGTAATTGGAAGAGATTTAGGCGGATGTAGTGAAGAAGTACAAATAGTTTCACTCATTGACTATCCTAAATTCTTCACCCCAAACAACGATGGATTTAATGATTCTTGGAATATAATTGGTTTAAGCAGTCAAAACAACGCCCGAATTTACATTTTTGATCGTTACGGCAAGTTACTCAAGCAAATAAGTCCGAGTGGCGAAGGTTGGGACGGCACCTACAACGGTAAACCTATGCCCAGTAATGATTATTGGTTCAAAGTAGAATACACTGAACCAATAACCGGAAGTAGAAAAACATTCAAATCAAATTTCACGTTGAAACGGTAGGGGCGAATCGAATTCGCCCCACCGTTTCATGGCGAATCGAATTCGCCCCACCGTTTCATGGCGAATCGCATTCGCCCCTACCCGTTTATTTTGCAAACGTAATGAACAACAGGCGAATCGAATGCGCCCCACCGTTTCATGGCGAATCGAATTCGCCCCTACCCGTTTATTCTGCAAACGTAAAGAACAACAGGCGAAACGAATGCGCCCCTACCCGTTAATCTTCAAACGCAAAGAACAACAGGTGAATCGAATTCACCCCTACCCGCTAATTTTGCAAACGCAAAGAACAATTGTCAATAACTAAAAACAGCCACTTTTTAAAGTGGCTGTTTGTATTCTAAAATATTAACTCAAGTAAATTAAGCGTTTTCAGCAGCTAATCTTTCTGCCTCTTCTTTTTCTTCTTGAGTTCTTAAGTCAATTCCATTTTTCTTTGCTGTGTCATACATAACAGGAGTTGCAATAAAAACCGAAGAATAAGTACCCACAAGTACACCAACAATTAAGGCAAACATAAATCCTCTAATACTTTCGCCTCCAAAAATAAATATAGCAATAAGCACTACCAATGTGGTAAGAGAAGTATTTACAGTTCTACTTAAAGTACCGCTAATACCAAGGTTAATTACCTCATCAAGCTTTTTGTCTGGATAGAGTTTAATAAATTCTCTAACACGGTCAAAAACAACCACAGTATCATTTAATGAATAACCAATAACGGTTAGGATAGCAGCAATAAATGCTTGGTTGATTTCCATATTAAACGGCATGAAGTTGTAAGTTAAAGAGAAAATACCTAGAACTAACAGAACATCATGCGTAACAGCAGAAACAGCTCCTAAACTAAATTGCCATTTTCTAAATCGAAGTAAAATATAGATAAAAACCACTAATAAAGAACCAAAAATAGCATAATAAGATGCTCTTTTAATATCATCTGCAATAGTTGGCCCTACTTTCATAGAAGACATAATTCCGTATTCTTCGTTCTCACCTCCCACTTCAAAATCTTCAAAAGAGAAGCCCGCTGGTAAGATGTCTTTAAACTCTTCAAATAGAATAGTTTGAATTTCTTGATCTACACCTTGTCCTTCAACATCAATTTTATAATTTGTTGTAACTCTTACTTGATTATTGGCTCCAAAGGTTTTGACTTCTGGTGTACCTAAACGTTCAGTCAATTTTGATTGAAGTTCATTAGCATTTACAGTTTGATCAAAACGAACAGTGTAAGTTCTACCTCCAACAAAATCAACTCCTTGGTTAAGGCCGTTGGTAGTTAAAGAGAAAATACTAACCGTGATTAAAATTCCTGAAATAACATAAGCTACTTTTCTTTTCTTCAAGAAACTAACATAGATGTCAACAAGGAAGTTTTTGGTCATTTTTGTTGCAAAATCAATAGGCTTATTTTTTACAGCATATTTATCAATAAACATTCTAGTAATAAATATGGCTGTAAACAATGATGTACCAATACCTATTAATAAGGTGGTTGCAAAACCTTTTACTGGTCCAGTTCCAAACACTAATAAAATTATACCCGTTAAACCAGTTGTAATATTAGCATCAAGAATAGAAGATAGTGCATTTTTAAAACCATCATTAATGGCCATTTTAGTATCTTTTTCTACATCTCTAAGCTCTTCTCTAATCCGTTCAAAAATAAGTACGTTAGCATCTACAGACATACCAATGGTTAGTACAATACCTGCAATACCAGGAAGTGTTAGCACAGCTCCAAGTCCCGCTAAAATTCCAAAAATAAATAAGATATTAATAACCAATGCAATATCTGCATAAATCCCTGCTCTACCGTAGTAAAACACCATCCAAAGTAAAACAAAAACCAAGGCAATGATAAAGGAGTAAATTCCAGCTTCAATGGCTTCTTGACCTAAAGACGGACCAACAATTTCACTTTGAATAATTTCTGCTTTTGCAGGTAATTTACCAGCTCTTAAAACGTTGGCTAAATCTTGAGCTTCTTTAATACTAAAGTCTCCTGTAATTTCTGATCGTCCTCCAGAAATTGCTTGAGAAGCACCTGGTGCAGAATATACTACATCATCTAAAACTATGGCAATTTGACTTCTATTTTGAGCTGCATTTCTGGTCATTTCTTCCCAAATTTTGGCTCCTCTTCTGTCCATTTGCATAGTTACAGCAACACGTCCCATTTGGTCAAAACTCTGTTGTGCATTAGTTACCACAGAACCGCTTAATTGAGGTTCTTGATTACGGTTAGACTTGAGAGCGTAAAGCTCTACTATATTTGACTCCTTGGCTGGTTTACCCCAAACAAATTTGGCATAGCGTAATTGTTGGGGCAATTTTGCGCGAACGGAATTTTTTCTTAAAAACTCATTTACTTGCGCTGTATCTCTTTCAGCAAAATAACCAATTACCGGCCCTTCAGGGTTTCCTAAAGATTCTAACTTACTTAATAAAGGATTTTGTTTCTCAAAGTCTTCATCATCTAAATCATCACTTGCTAAAAGCTCATCTATGTCAGTTTCAACTTCATCAACTTTCCCTTCTTCTTCTTGATTTTTATTTTCAGATAGAGCTAGTTCCTTAGCAATAACCTGGTCTGCTTCAAAAAGAAATTCTTGTAACTCACCACCTTTAAACACATCCCAAAACTCAAGTTGAGCTGTACTTTGAAGTAAGTTTTGAACACGACTAATATCTTTAGCACCAGGTAGTTCAACTAAAATTCTACCAGAATTTCCTAAACGTTGAATATTAGGTTGAGTAACCCCAAATTTATCAATACGCTCTCTAATCACTTCAAAGGCAGAAGTAATACTTTCATCAATTCTTCTTCTAATAACTGGTCTTACTTCTGCGTTGTCACTATCAAAATCTACCTCTTCTAAGGCTCTGTTAGCAAAAATATTAGGTGAAGCTAGTCTAGCTCCCTCAATTTTATCAAATTCATCAAAAAACGTTTCTAAATAATTTTTAGAACTAGTTTTAAAAGCTTCATCAGTTGCTTCTAAGGCTTGTAGAAATTTTTCATCAGTTGAATTATTAGCTAAACCTACCAAAAGTTCTTTTACAGATATTTGAAGTATAACGTTAATTCCTCCTTTTAAATCAAGACCTCTATTTAATTCTTTTTCTTTAGCAGTATTGTATGTGATTCCTGCAATGTAAGGTTCATTGGCAATTGAGTCTAAGTAACGTTGTGCTACAAACTCTCTTTCCTCGGGGTAGTTTTCTACTTGGTTACTTACCCGCTGAACTGAAAAATTTTCTGCATCACTTTCAATTTTATTGGCTATGTAAGTAAATGAAAGCTGGTAAATACTTACTACAGCAAAGAGAACTGCAAATAATTTAATTAATCCTTTATTATGCATTATGCTTTATTTAATTATGTTATTTTAAAAAACGGACAAATATAGGTTTTGTGTACTGAAATGACAATTATTCTATTAAGATAATTTCAAGCCTTATAAAAAAACCTTCACAAAGCTAAGTTTAAGTACTTAACTTCGTGAAGGTCAATTATGAATGATGTAAGTATGAGTTTATTCTAAAAGAGAATTTGTCTTCTTCACTGCTTCAGCGCTTTCATGAAGTGCTTTTTGGTCAGCTTCAGATAAATCTAACTCAACCACTTTCTCTATACCGTTTTTCCCTAAGATAACAGGAACACCAATACATAAGTCGTTTAAACCATATTCTCCTTCTAAATAGGTTGAACATGGAAACATTTTTTTCTGGTCACAAGCAATGGAATGAACCAAGGAAGAAACCGCAGCTCCTGGGGCATACCAAGCAGAAGTTCCTAACATTTTAGTTAATGTAGCACCACCAACACGAGTTTCAGCAGCCACTTCTTCAAGACGTGCTTCATCTAAAAATTCAGTTACTCGTACGCTGTTTCTGGTTGCTAAACTAGTTAAGGGAACCATTCCTTTATCACTATGGCCACCAATTACCATTCCGTCAACATCTGAAGCTGGACATTCTAAAGCTTCAGCTAAACGATACTTGAAACGAGCGCTATCTAAAGCACCTCCCATCCCTATAATTCTATGTTTTGGCAAACCTAATTCTTTATGTGCTAAATAGGTCATAGTATCCATTGGGTTACTTACCACAATTAAAATTACATTAGGCGAATGCTGAATAATGTTTTGAGCTACCTCTTTTACAATTCCTGCATTTATTCCAATTAATTCTTCACGCGTCATACCTGGTTTTCTTGGAATACCGCTTGTAATTACAGCAACATCAGAATTAGCTGTCTTTGCGTAATCATTTGTACTTCCAGAGATTTTTGTATCAAAACCATTTAAGGTGGCGGTTTGCATTAAATCCATAGCTTTACCTTCTGCAAAGTTTTCTTTAATATCTACCAAAACCACTTCTGATGCAAAATTTTTGATGGCAATGTATTCTGCACAACTTGCGCCCACTGCTCCTGCTCCTACTACTGTAACTTTCATTGAATATAATTTGAATGATTAATATTTATTTTATTGTGTCACAAAAATATAACTTTAAGTCGATTTTTATGCCTAAAATTTAGATAAGCTTATGCATAAATTTGATTTTTATTGATTTAAATCAAAAATATCTCTAACTATTACAAAAAACAATCATTTATACGGTGTACTAATCACAAGTAGTAATTGATTCTTTTTCCTATTAGCAGGTTTCAAAAAATTCAAATTTAACTTAGTAAAGCTTGGTTTCTCTAAAAAAAGACAGCAAAATTAAACGTACTTCACTACTATTGTATAAATCAAATTATAATCTTAATATATATCGATTCAATTCTGCCATCTAAAAATCAAATTTCACTTTAAATTTGTCAGCCAAATAAGAGTGATCTTCTTCATTCCCTGTAAAATTTTCAAAAGTTTTTACTTTTTCCTTATGCAACTTAATACGTTTTACAGATTTCAAAAATCTTCTTATTTCATCTTGATTTTTAAGTTTTAATCCTGGAACTTCAACCGATTTTCCTTGGCTATCTTTAGCAACCATAGTAAAGTAAGAAGAGTTACAATGTTTCTTTTTTCCTGTTTGAATATGCTCAGATTCTACGCGTATTCCTACTACCATAGAAGTATTTCCTACAAAATTCACGCTTGCTTTCATGATAAGCAACTCTCCTACTTCAACTGGATTCAAAAAATCAACGCGATCTACGCTAGCCGTAACACAATAATTTTCTGAATGCTTTGATGCGCAAGCAAAAGCAATTTGATCTAAAAGCGATAAGATGTAACCCCCATGAATTTTACCGTTAAAATTAGAGTGTGAAGGCAACATTAATTGCGAAATCTCAATTTGAGATTCATTAACAAACTTATATTTCATCTGTTTCTTTGTTTAAATAGTTATTCGGAATTTTCTTTTGCGTGTGTACTCCAAGCGTTTTAAGCTTTTCCACATCTTTAATTAAGTTTTGTTGACCCGTTAATTTTTTCATAGCTACATCATAGGTTTTTTGAGTAGATGAAATTTTATTACCAACTTGATTCAATTCTTCAATTAAATTCACAAATTTATCGTACAAACTTCCTGCATGCTTAGCAATTTGCATAGCATTTAGATGTTGTTTTTCATTTGTCCAAATCATATCTACAGTTCGTAAAGTAGCTAATAAAGTGGTTGGCCCCACCATTAAAATTTGCTTTTGAAAAGCGGCAAAGTAAAAGTCAGGATTTTCTTGTTGAGCCACATACAAAGCCGCTTCATTAGGAACAAACATCAAGACAAAATCCGGTGTTGATGAACCCGAAACGGTTGCATAATCTTTATCTTCAAGTAATTTAACTTGACGTTCAATAGATTTGATATGAGCTTTCAAGTGTTTTTCCTTTTCAACCGAATCAGTAGCATTAATGTATTTTTCAAAATCGACTAAATTTACTTTAGCGTCAATTATCATTGATTTTCCTTCAGGTAAATGAACTAAAACATCTGGAATTAACTTTTTATGATCCGTGTTTTTATACTGGGGTTGCACTTCATACTCATGTCCTTTTCTCAAACCAGACTTTTCAAGTACTTTCTCAAGAATTAACTCCCCCCAATTGCCTTGAGTTTTGTTATCTCCCTTTAAGGCTTTGGTTAGGTTATTAGCTTCTTCAGAAAGTCGTAAATTTTGTTCATGAAGCTTTTTCAATTCTTCACCTAAAACCGCGTGTCCTTTTGAAAAATTGACATTTGTATCTTCTATTTTCTTTTCAAAATGAAGAATCTTTTCTTTTAAAGGATCAAGAATTTGATGAATGTTTTTTTGATTAAGTGTGGTGAATTTTTCAGACTTTTTATCAAGAATTTTTTCAGCTAATGCCTCAAACTGATGCGTAAATTTCTCCTGAAGTTGCTCTACCTCATTTTTTTGGGTATCTAATTTTTCTTGAAGCGTTTGAAGTTGATATTTAAGTTGATGATTTTCATTGTAATATTGATTTTTTATTTGTTTCTCTTCTGAAAGTTTTAATTCAATTTGCTTAACACTTTCATTTACCAACTGAAGCTTTTGATCAGTATAATCAAATTTAGTTTTCCATTTAATTTTTGCAAAAACAAAACCTCCAACTGAACCTAAAACTAAAAAAATGATACCAATAATTATAAAGTCTTGCATGATTTTTTATTGGTTAAATATATAAGATATGTTTGAAAAATAGGATTTAAAATATCAAATTTATTAAAAAAATTATATCATCAATTTGTTTACCCAACCTAATTCATCAACCAAAATAATATTTTTCGTAGATGAAAATTATGAATGAGTTGCCTTCCAAAATTTTAAAAAAAATGATTAAGAACAAGTGAAAAATAGATATCAGTTTCACTTTATTAAGTACATTTGATAGTTCAATTGATAAACAACTTATAACCAGAATTTTTATGAACTTTAGTAGTAGGCATACATTTCAGAATT
>JAIUMH010000139.1 GCA_022565635.1 Flavobacteriaceae bacterium
GTTAACACCTCTATAAATTTTAAATGAATTTCTTTGTGTTCTTTGTGTCTTTGTGTTCGTTAATTGAGAGTTTTTTAGTTTGGTTGTTTGGGGGCAATTGCTAAGGGTATCGAGCAGAGGGCAGAGTGTTTCAGCCTGTTTTGAATTTAATTTCTTTGTGACTTCGCCCCGCCGTTAGGTTGGTTAGCGACTTTGCGATAGTAAATCAATTTTAAATTATGAATTATAAATTTTAAATTAATTGAGTTTCTCTGTTTCTCTGCGTTTAGCATCTTTGCGTGAAATAAAAAGGAAGTAAGTATATAAGTGTTTGGAAGTTGCTACCTTTTATTAAATTTGTAAAAACAAAAAATGAAAATATACCATAATCCTCGTTGTAAAAAGTCCAGGGAAGGGCTTCAGATTTTAGAAGAATCGGGTCAAGAATTTGAAGTAATTAAATATTTAGTCGAAGTACCTACTCAACAAGAATTAAAAAAGCTACTTCAAAAATTAGGTTATCAAGCCTCAGAATTAGTAAGAACAAACGAAAAAGTTTGGAAAGAAAACTACAAAGGCAAAGAACTTACTGAAGAAGAAGTGATTGAAGCTATGGTTAATCACCCCAAACTAATTGAACGTCCAATTGTTGAGACTTCAGAAAATGCAATTGTAGGAAGACCTCCCGAGAAGATCAAGGAACTGCTGTAAGTTTTTAGTTTAAGTTCTAGTTCTGTGTTTTTTTTGAGAAAAAGTTACATGAGCTTATCAAAGAGAATTTTTATTTTTTTTGCATTAAAAATAGGGCTGAATAGGTACAAACAAAAACGGCTTTAAAAAACTATGTAATCCATAAAATGAGTGTTATATGAAACTTATAGATGAACAAATAAAAGATATAGCTGACTATCTTGATATGGGAATGTGTTGTTTTTACCATCTTAATAAAGGCGAGTTAGAGGTTATTCCAGATTTTGACAACAGTCTTTCTTTTGATTTAGAGCGTGAGCCATGGCAAGAGAGCTTAGATAAGTTAGATGAAGACTATGAGAACTATTTTAAATTTGAAAAAATGACAAGCCATGAAAGTTTTACAATAATGGCTGATTTTGCCGAAAATGTTGAAGATAAGCATTTACAGGAAACACTTTTAGAAGCCTTAAATCGTCCTAAACCCTTCAGGAATTTTAAATGGCAAATAGACAACTCTGGTGAATACCGACAAAAGTGGTTTGATTTTAAGAACCAAAGACTAATTGATTTTGTGAAATTTCAGATAGAAGCCTATAACCAAAAAAATAAGTAAAAATAATAATTTGGTAGAGATGTACTCGCTCACATATTGAACTAATTTGATGTTTAAAGTAGCTCGATTTACAAGGGAGCTTTTTTGAATAATAATTATTGAATGATGGATTTAAATTCAGGAAAATACAAGGTTTATACTTGGAAAAATTGGATCATGTTGCATTGGATTTTAAATCCAGGTTTAGCTTTCAATGAATTGATTTTAGGACAAAGAATTCCTAAAATATATTTTGAAGATCAAACAAGTGATCAACCAAGAATAGAAAGAACTTTTGTTCCTTGCCCTCATTGTAAAACAATTCATGACTCCAGAATTTGGTCGATTGAAAACGGGGTTGCATTTCAAAACTGGTTTGGGCTTTATTGTCATAACTGTAGAAAAATTATTCCCTGTTTAATGAATTGGTTGAGTTTTTTAATTCTTGTAATAACATTTCCTATTTGGGGCTGGTTTAAGCAAACCTTGAAGAAAAAGTGGCTAAAGAAACAACCCAAACGGTACGAGAACATAGAGATAAAAAATACACCAAATCCATTTGATAAAAAAAGTTGGATAAATACAGGATTGAGCTGGGGCGCATTTATGTTTCTGTGTATGTCAATTTTATATCCTTACCTTACAAATAATGAAATATCTTTGAAAACATTACTTTTAGGACTTGTTATCTGGACCATTGGCGGTCTTGTTTTTGGTTATTTGATGAAAATTTATTTCAATAAAGTAATTAGTAAAATTAAATAGGTTTTTAATTATGTAGCAAGTTCTTTTTTCAAGCTTTTTGAAATGCTGTAGCAAGCAATTAAAAGCAAAATACAGAAAGGTAAAGCCGCTAAAACCGAGGCTGTTTGCAGAATGAGTAATCCTCCAGAGTAAATAAGCACACTAGCAATTACACCCTCTAAAAGCGCCCAAAATATACGTTGTTTTTTAGGAGTTTCAAGTTGACCGTTAGCAGTTAAACTGTCTACAACTAAAGAACCCGAATCGGATGACGTGATGAAGAAACTGGCAATTAAAAACATGGCTAAAACTTGAAGCAAAGCACTCCAAGGTGAAGTTTCTAAAAAGACAAATAAGCTTTGGTTAGAGTTTTGATTTACTGCATCCAAGAGTAAATTGTTATTGTTTATGATTTCTAAAATACCACTCCCACCTAAACTTGCCATCCAAAAAAACACAAATAGGGTAGGGATGAGCATTACACCTAAAATAAACTCTTTTACGCTTCTTCCTTTAGAAATTCGAGCAATAAACATTCCTACAAAAGGAGACCAAGCAATCCACCATCCCCAATAACCAATTGTCCATTGGTTCTGCCATTCTTGGTTTTCAAAAGTGGCTGTCCAATTAGAAAGTTCTATAAAGTTGTTGAAATAAGCACCAGTATTTTGGATAAAGTTCTTGAAAATGAAAATAGTTGGACCAGTTATCAATATAAAGCCAACAAGTATAATGGCAAAATAGACGTTAATTTGACTTAGTTTTTGAATTCCTTTTTTTACTCCTAAAAATACAGAAATGCATGCAATACTACTAATTCCCATTATTAAAACTACATCAAGTATTTTGTTTTTTTCAACTGAAAAGAGATAATTTAGCCCAGATGACAATTGATCTACACCGTAGCCCAAAGATGTACAAAGTCCAAATAAGGTTGCAATCACGGCAAATAAATCAATTAAATTTCCGTAGACTCCATGTATTTTATCGCCCAAAAGAGGATAGAAAATACTTCTAATTTGCAACGGAAGTTTTTTATTGAAATGAAAAAATGCTAAACTTAAACCAACTAGTGCATAAATTGCCCAGGGGTGTAACCCCCAATGTAAAAAAGTATATGCCATAGCCTCTCTAGCCGCTTCTTCAGTAAAGGCTTCAGCAAATGGAGGGTCAGTAAAATGGGTAATAGGCTCGCTAACTCCAAAAACCAACAAACCAATGCCCATTCCAGCACTAAATAACATGCTTGACCAAGCAAATAAATTGAATTCTGGTTGAGTATTTTTTCCTCCAAGTATAATTTTTCCGTACTTACTAAAAGCAAGATAAATCATAAAAACAATAATAAAATTTAAGCTGATAATATAAAACCAACCTAGTTGAGTATAAATACTCTGTTGTAAAGAGCTGAAGAATTGGTTACCTTCTTCTTTAAATAAGTAACTAAATAACAAGGCAAAACTAATTACTAGTAAACTTCCATAAAAAACAAATGGATTTATAGTTGATTTGGTTTTGGTAAATTGCTGTTTCATTCTTGGGTTTTGGTCATTTCAAAAAACTGCATCTGACTTTTAATACGTTCAATGCAAAGATTGTTTATGCGTTTATTAAACGCTTTATAATTTGAAGTGTAAATCTTGTATTCTTCAAGCGTAAAATGACCTATGAAAATCCCTTGAAGTTGTCTTCTTATTTTTGAATCTTTTTTAATAGCATTTTCAATGTATTCAGTTTTCTTCTCTAAGCCTAATTTGTGGTAAATCTTCTTCCTATATTCTATATACACTTTAAAAATCTCAAGAATTAAATCATTCTGAAATTTGGCAATAGGTCTTAAGCATTGATTCTGAAATCTCTCTTCTGAAAGTGTATCTTCATTAACTTTTGCATTTTTTAGATCTGGGCGAATCTTTTGTAATAGGTGTTTTCTATCTTCCATGATTCAAAATTATAAAAAGAGTTTGAATATACTACCTAAAAACTACACAATATGTTGCTAAATAAAACGTACATACACCAGTTGATGTTTAAAAGTAGTCTAAAAGAAACCGCTTGTCCTGTCCCTTTGCTAATGATTTTTATTTGAACGAGAAGACCAAGTATAATTCCAGTTATGTTTTATTTAATGAAATAAAAAGGAATCCTACCTTGCTGGTAAGAAAGAAAAGAGTGTTTAATTAAGTGGATTTTAGGTGACCATTGGTTTTGAAGTTTTGGCTTTTTTATCCATATCTATAGCGAAACTTTTGAACTCAAATTTGTGTTATTACGTTAAAATTTATTAGGAATTAATGTTCCTTTTTTAGGCGTTTAAAAACACAAGAGAAAGTTTAACTTTAACCTTAGTTTTCTTTAAATTTGCTGATTAATTCAAGTTTAAATATATTCTTATGAAAAGAAGTTTTTTGTTATTAGCTTTTATGATTTACTTTAGTGGTATGCATGCGCAAGCACCTATCTCTGAAGGTAATTTCCAGTTGAATGCAGGTCTTGGTTTTTCTGGTCACGGTCTACCTGTTTATGGAGGTCTTGATTACGGTGTTCACAAAGACATTACTATTGGTGGAGAGCTTTCCTACCGTTCTTACAGCAACAGATGGGGTGGTTCAAAATACAGTCATAATGTTTTGGGAATCTCAGGTAACGCTAATTATCACTTTAATAGCATTTTAAATATTCCTAGTCCATGGAATTTTTATGCAGGATTAAATTTAGCCTACTATAATTGGAATAGTGGTTCTGGCTACAGTGGTAGTTATTCATCTGGTATTGGACTTGGTGCGCAAATAGGAGGAAGGTATTACTTTAATGAACAGTTTGGAATAAATCTTGAACTGGGAGGTGGTAACGTTTTTTCTGGCGGAAAAATTGGAATTACATACCGGTTTTAGTGAGTTATTATAACTAATCTCAAGCACTATTCTGTTTAACAAAATACAATTCAAAAATTCATTATTTGTTTAAGAGCTAATAATGAATTTTTTTTTGATGTAGAATTTGAGTAATGAATTTTGAAAGGAAAATTCTTGAATATCTTATCTAATCTCTTTTCTCATTAGAAGTTGTAGCAATTAAGAAATAAATTGAAGTATTTTTCTGATTAAAGTAAGAAAAAATCAAGCATAGTTTTAGCTGTGGTTTGTTTTTTAACTCATATCATCAAAAAAGAAACGATTAATTAGTTCTGCTTTAGGGCTGAATGGTAAAAAATTGAAAAACCGACTAAAATTAATCAGTCGGCTTTTCAACGCTTCATCCACTTGAAGTTATTAATACATCAATTCAACCATAAGTTTGAATTCATCATAAATTGTTTTGTCTCCTAAGTTATCAAAGAAACTTCCAGAACCGTAACGGATATCGTACTTAGTTCTATCAATTTTAAATTCTGTAGAAGCTTTTCCTTTTACCATTTTCAAATCGAAAGCAATAGGATTGGTTTTACCTTTAATGGTCATATCTCCAGAAACACCGTAAGTATCGCCTTTTTTAGCTACTGTTTTAATAGTAAACTTAGCCTCTTTGTGTTTTTCGGTTCCAAAAAAGTCGTCAGAATTTAAATGACCTTCTAATTTAGCTTTTCCATCACCTTCTAAATCAGTTACTTCAATTGTGGTCATGTCTACAATAAATTCACCGCCAACTAATTCTTTACCATCCATTAAGAAGAAACCTTCTTTCATTTGAATAACACCATCATGAGAACCGGTAAGTTTTTCACCTTCCCATTTAACTTTACTGTCTTTAATTTGTACTTTGTCTTGCGCACTTAACGTATTGAACGAAATTGCTGCTACAACTACTGAAGCCAAAAGGCTTTTTAAATAATTCATTTTCATATCTATTTTTATTTAGGGTTAAAATTATTAGTTTTTTATTTTATAATCTATGAAATAACTTTTCTTTAGGTTTTCTAACTTTAGGTGCGTTTTGTAAGGCGTCTTCTTCACTTCTATAACCAACTGTTGCAATAACTGCCGTGTCCAAATTTTTATCTTTTAATTCAAGGATTTCATTAAACTGGCTTGCATCAAAACCTTCCATAGGGCAAACATCAATTTTATGATGTGCTGCTGAAGATAACAGATTACCCAAAGCTAAATAAGCTTGCTTTTTTGCCCATTCAATTTTAGCTTCATTAGACTGACTAATTACTGCATTCATAATCATATCTTTCATGCCACTCAAATCTTCTTTTTTCATACTTCTGGTCTTGACTATATTTTCCATATAATCATCTAAGTAAGCTTCGTCTATCACTGTGTTTGCAGTGAAAACTAATAAGTAAGAGGCATCAAGAATTTGTGGTTGCTCATAAGCTGCAGGATGCAATTTTTTTCTAATATCCTCATCCTTAATAACCAACACCTCATAAGGCTGTAAACCATAAGAAGAAGCAGATAACTGAATGCTCTCTAGTAGTGTTTCTAATTTAGACTCCTCTAGTTTTTTAGTTGAATCAAATTTTTTAGTTGCGTATCTCCACTTTAAATCATCATTGTAATTGCTCATAATTAGTCTCTTAATTTGTTTAATAATTCGTTTAAATTTTCTAAATCATTCTTGCTCATGTGTTGAACAATTTCCATTTCTTTATTTTCAACAACTTTATTTACTTGATCAAGAAATTGTAATCCTGCATTGGTAATTAAAATTTCTACCTTACGTTTATTTGTTGGACATTTTTTTCTGGTCACCAATTCTTTTTTAATCAATTTATCAACCAATCGGGTAGTATTGCTGTTTTTAGCAATCATTCGTTCTTGAATAGTTGATAAATTTGCAGGTTTCCCCTTTCTTCCCTTTAATATTCTAAGCACATTAAATTGTTGCGTTGAAATATCAAAATCTTTTAGTTTTTCACTTATCACTTCATTCAGCCAATTGCCTGTGTAAAGTAAATTGATGAGTACTTTTTTTTCTGTACTCAACTGTTTTGATGATTGTATGTGATCTTCTATTTTCATTTTAATATTTGTTGGTACAAATGTATGATGTTTGTATATACAAATATCATAGTGTAATGTTAAATTTTAAATTTAGTAGAATTTTGCTTTAGTTAGTAGAATTTTGTTGATACTTAAAATTGAATTCTTTAAATACCTGTAAAAAGTAAATTTAGCCCTGATTGAAGAGGAAATCCCGCAGATTTGAAAAAGCTAATTTTCTTTTTTTTGAAAAGCGACCGAGAGGAAGCTCTTGAAAAAAAATATAGAAAATGGTTTTGCAAATTGAGGAATTGAAACGAAAAGCAGGTTCTTGGCTACTTAT
>JAIUMH010000140.1 GCA_022565635.1 Flavobacteriaceae bacterium
GTTCATCAACTACAATATGTTCTTCCCTAAAAGATATTGTAGGATTATCGTTAGAAGCTCTTAGAAAAACACCTTGCATAGGTTGTAAGTATCCACTTGCAGGTCCTAAGAGCTCATTTTCTTCACCATCAAAACCGATAGTTTGAAAATTATTTTCATCATCTAACCAATATGCAACCCATGCGCCTCTTCCTCCAGGCTCCCCAGGTACAGGATTTTCTCCACCAAGCATAGGATCCCAATAATAAGCATAACTTTCAATTCCATTAGAATCATCAAAGAGTTTACTAAGATCAAGCAATGATTGGTAAGGATTTCCTCTAAAGGTTAATTGTCCATTTGGAGTATTAGTTT
Organism: Flavobacteriaceae bacterium; assembly: GCA_022565635.1. Taxonomy (GTDB): domain Bacteria; phylum Bacteroidota; class Bacteroidia; order Flavobacteriales; family Flavobacteriaceae; genus Psychroflexus. The sequence continues at coordinate 355 of JAIUMH010000140.1, forward strand.
CAACGTCAACATTCACTATCCTTATATTACCCACTGTTCTAATTTTTGTTGGTGTAGGTGGTGAATCATTAAATCTGATATCTACATCACGCCCCCCACGAACCATAACTCTTCTTGCTTGACCAGAGCTTAAGGTTGTTTCTGTATTGGTGACAGCATTCCAGCTAGTACCTGTCCATGTAAACATGGAAGGATTACCAGAAGGTTGCCAATCTAATCCATTTTGACCATCGTTAGTGGGTTCTTGGTTTTCTTGACCTAATCCAGTGATATGAATACCATAACCTTCATTTGGATTATCATCCCATGCATTAGCACCTTCTTGCCATGAGTTTCTTATAGTTTGAGTCATGTTTATTGATGGTGCAATAAATCTAAATGCCCTTCTTGCTCTGAAGCATTGTTCAGAAGTTACTGTTCCAGAGATTGAACCATCACTTCCAAGTCGATCCATTAGGCCAACTTTAGCATTATTATTCCAATCGCAATAAAAAACTAGATTGTCATTAGTATTTAAATTACCGCTTGTAATTCTTACAAAATCTGCAATAAGTGTTCTGTTGTTTAAACTAATAGAAGCTCCAGAACGATTAATTAATAACTGCCCAAGTATATTTGAAGATTCATTTTCATTTTGATTTAAGCTCAAGTTGATAGACCCACCAGTGGTGAAATTTAAAGAAGAAGTTTTGCTTCCTATAAAGCTTCCCCCACCCAAAACATTTCCTTGAATGGTTAACCTATTGTCATTCAAATCTATATAAGCATCTGTTGCAATTTGCACAGTTCCTACAATTCGATCAGTATCCAACTCTGGGAGATTAGTTACATTAGGTATGCTAATATTGTCTCCTTCTTCTGGAATACCTCCTTGCCAGTTATCAGCATCTGCCCAATCGGTACTTACATCTCCAGTCCAAGTACCATCTTCAAAATCACATTCACTTTCAAAACCTTGCCAACGTAAAAATGGATATTCTTCATTGTCTTCGGGGTTGATTCCCCAGATATATTCAGAGCCGTTAGCATCTTCACATTCAAAATCCCAACTTGCTGTTGTATAAGTAATCTCTAATTGCATGTCTTCTGTTGAAGTTGCAGTAGCTGAAATATCAGAATTTATTATACTACCATCTACTAAATCGATGTTCCAAAAGCTATTGCTTATATCAGAAGTGTTTAATAAACCTGCAAAACCACTAATAGCGGCAGGCATATTTACTGCTGCATACGCTCTATTTATGTTAGCATTTCCTGTATCATTTATTTGTCCAACAAAACCACCAACATATAAGACAGATAATTGACTAAACGACGTTGAACCAGGTGATAACACGTAATTATCTTCAATACTACCCGCATTTAAAATTCCAACAAACCCACCTGCATTTGTTAATGAGGTAGTATAGTTCATTGAAAAATTTTGAACGTAGGATTGTGATACATCTGCGTTATTTTCACCTATCAAGCCTCCAACAGAGTTACCAATATCACCGTTAATGTTAATGTTAGCGACAAATGATTGATTAATGGTCACATTTTCACCAGTAAATCCGATTAAACCACCTACACTATTTTCTCCTGTAATGTTGATATCCTCAACACTTAATTCATTTAAAGTTACAGTTGCATCAATACTTCCAAATAGCCCACCTACATTAGTGGTTCCAATTACATTACCTGAATTAGATAAGCTTTCAATATTTTCAATAGAACCTTCTAGTAAACCTACAAGCCCTCCAATATTTAATCCACCTGTTATACTAACCTCATTGGTATTGGAGGTAAAACTATATTCTGTGCCAGAAAGGTTTCCAGCGATACCACCAACTTGATCAGTACCGGTTACAGCTAATTCGTTGGTGTTTTGGATTAAGTCAGTTGAACTACCAACCCCTACAATTCCACCAACAAAATTCGCGCCTGTGATTTCTGCAGAGTTGGTATTTTCTGTAATTTCTGAATTAGTTGAATTACCGGCAATACCACCTAAATTGCTTACGATTGATAAGTTTATGGCTGTGGTTAAACTTGAATTAGCAACAGATGAACTAATCAATTGACCAACAATACCACCAATATCTACTGAGTTATCTGAAGCTGAAATAACAGCAGAAACATTCGCTTCATCAATACTTGTTTCGTTTTCAATAAAACCAGCAACACCACCAGTTTGATTATTCCCTGCAATATTACCAGCAACACTTAAGTCGGTTAAAGTAGAATTATTTACAGAACCAGCAACACCACCAGAATTGATTCCTTCGCTACTTAAGTCAATATCAATTGTGATAGATGATAAAACGGAATCCTCAATAGTTCCTGCTAATCCACCTATATTTTCTAATCCTGTTTCCTCATTTTGAGCAATAGCTCCATCAATTGTAACATCAGAAATAGTTGAATTGAGAGCAATACCAGCTAATACTCCAACATTAGAGTTACCTGTAACATTTGCACTGGTGAATTCTAGATTTTCAAGAGTTGCACCATCTAAAGTCCCAAAGAAACCAATGCGGTTGCCTGCTTCACTAAGCGTTAAATTTTGGATGCTAAATTCTTGACCGTTGTAGTTACCTGTAAAAGCTTCGGTATCTAATTGAGCTATGATTTGAAAGCTGTCATTTTCACCAGGACATTCAAATTCTAATGTTTCTGATAAATCAATATTTGCTACTTGAATGTAAAATTTATCCCATTCTTCGTCATTATTAGCTAACCATATTAAGTTTCCTAAGTTGGCAATTTCATAGGGATTTGCTTCTGTTCCTTCTCCTTCTGGCGTTAAGTCAGGAGACTCAAATTCATCATCAAAGAATGGATAAGAATTATTTTCAGTAGATAAAATCCGCCAAATATCTTCACTTCCATTTTCAGTTTCACAAACAAAATCCCAGCCATTATCCTCTCCTGCTATATCTGTGAAAGTTGTTATTGTGTTCATTTCTAAAGTAGTTTTACCACTAGCATCAGAAGCATCAGTCGACACAAGTTCACTATCGTAAAAAGAATTGGTAATTAGATTGGTTCCTGTTTGATTGGCAAAACCTGCTGGGTCTTCACTAGCATCAGAAGCTGAAACAGTGTTGGCGGCATAAGACTTATCAATTAAACCATCAGTGATACTACCTGCAAAACCACCTGTAGCAGAAACTCCGCTTACATTTCCTCGTGCGTAAGCATTATTTATTTGTCCACCCGTAACAAGTCCAACAAACCCACCTACATTTTGGTCTCCATTTACGTTTGCTGTAGAAAAAGAAACGCGAATTAATCCACCTTCCATTTCACCAACAACGCCACCAATATTGGAAGCACCAGTAGCGTTAGATGTTAAGGTTCCGTCATTTATGAAAACAGAATTTATCTCTGCATTCTCTTCTAAAGTCCCTGCAAGTGCACCTATATTTGATGATGCAGAAACAGAAAAATTGTTCAGTTTTAAATCACTTACCGTACCACTTAAATTTCCAAATAACCCTACATTACTTGCATCAGCATCGATGAACAGATTTTCAATAGCAAAACCACCACCATCGTAAACACCAGAGAAACTTTCATTGGTATCATTTGCAATTGTAATCCAACCAATTTCATCTTCTAAACAGCCCCAATCCTCTGTAGCAGAAGCATCAATATCGTTAATTTGCTCAAAATTAGCATCCCAAGAAGTGGGGGTGGTAGTAATCCAATATAGATTTTCTAAAGAAGTGATTAAATAAGGAGTTTCAGGTGTTCCGTTTCCATCAGGTTCAATGGCTTCAGGAAGTATGCTATCTTCTCCCTCTAGATTAGGATAAGCGTCATTTATACTTGCATCTATATTCCATATAAATTCATTTCCATTTTCAGTTTCACAAACAAAATCCCATCCAGCGGTTAAAAATGTATCTTCATCTTGCATGTTAGGGCTTGTTTCACCCGTTGCTGAAGAATTATCAGTAGAGGTTAAGTCTGCATCAAAAAAACAAGCGCTAGCCACACCAGTACCCGTTTCATTTCCAAAACCAGCAGCAACTTCACTACCGTTACTAATACTAACGGTATTAGCGGCGTAAGAATTTTCAATAGTACCAGTAACATAATTTCCTATGAATCCACCTACGTTAGTAACCCCTGAAACATCTCCTCTTGCATAAGCATTTCTTGTTACGGTAGATGAATTAGTTTGTCTACCAATTAGTCCACCTACCTCATCATTACCACTCACATTTCCAGTAGCAAAACTTTTCTCAATTAAACCGTTGCTTCCCAATGGGTTAGAGAAACTACCCACTAAACCACCCGTGCGACTTCCACTACCAACAGTAGCAGAGGAAGAGGAGTTTCGAATAATTCCATTGTTTAGGCTTCCAGCTAAACCACCGATATTATTTCCGGTAGAATTCACACTTCCATTAGTGATTATTATATTATTGACTTCACCAGTACTCTCAAAACTACTACTTGTTCTAATTTCACCAGCAAGAATTCCTGTAGAACTTCCTCCTGTAATATTAGCATCTATAATTTCTAAGTCATAAACATCACCAACAATTGTTGAAAAAAGACCAATAAAGTTTTGGGAAGTCCGACTAATAATAAGATTCGAAATACTAAACGAATTTCCATTATATTCACCTGAGAACACATTGTTAATTCCGCCTTGGATTGATGAGGCTATGGGAGTAAAACCAAGTCCAGAGTCACTATCACTCGCATCAATGTCTGCGGTTTGTATATAATGAAATGTCCAAGTAGCTGTTTCCGTTTGATCGGTTTCAGAAATCCACCGTAGATGTCCGTAAGTAGAAATTTCATAGGGGTTTGATGTTGTTCCGTCCCCTATAGTTGGTGTTTCTATAGCTCCCTGAGCCAGTAGTGTGGTGGATAAAATTATAAAAATAAGTAAATAGATGTACTTCATGTTATTAGTTAATTGGAAGACTTAATCAGCTAAATAATTATAGTTTAGTTAATTAAGATGTTAAAATAAACATACAAATTTAAGAAGTAGAAAGATAACTACAAAAAAATATTGTATCTTTTTTTGAACAATCTAATATGATGCTTTTCATGACCCATCAAAATGAAAGGAATAGCTCTAACAGATACAGGGCCATTACTTGCTTTTCCTATGTTGGTTAACATGTCTTTGTTAAAGCCTTTGTATAGAGAAATATTAGCTTTGCGCAATGTAGTGTACTCTTCCAAAAGTTGCTCCAGACTTTTTAAATTAGCAAAAGAAGTAGGCACATAGGCGTCTTGGTCATAGCCAGGTAATTCTGTAAAATCATTTCTTGCAATTCTAAGTGCCCGATAACAAAAAATGCGTTCAGTGTCAATAATATGCTGTATTACTTCTTTTGGAGTCCATTTACCTTCAGCGTATTGAAAGTGAAGTTTTTCTACAGGGATGTTTCTATAAAAGTTAAGGTTGTGTTCTAATTCTTTTTCAAAACCCTTGACTAATTCAGTTTCATCATCTACCAATTTCAAGTAAAGTTTGTAATAAGGATCGTATTCTTTACTGGTAATTTCTATTTTTTTCATTATTCAACGCGTTTTACGTATTGGCCGTCTCTACGGTGTTGTTCTTCTAAAAGCAAGGCTAACTCTCTCCCTGCTTCTCCTTGAACAGACGAGTTTTCTTCAGCTCTTCTAATCAAATAAGGAACCACATCCCGAATAGGACCAAATGGCAATAATTTGATGGCGTTAGAATTTTCAGCCCCAATATTGTAGCTTATATGGTCGCTCATTCCGTATAATTGACCAAACCAAATTCGGTCGTCATTTAATGAAACTCCTTTTTGTCCCAATAATTGTAAAGCCATATAACTACTCACTTCATTATGTGTTCCAATAAATAACCAGATGTCCTCAAGGTTATCTAAACAATAGGTCATAACAGCGTTGAAATTTACATCGGTAGCTTCTTTATCTTCACAAATAGGAGTAGGGTAGCCTTTTCTTTTAGCACGCTTATTTTCTTTTTCCATATAAGCGCCTCTTACAATTTTAAATCCTAATTTAAAGCCTTCTAATTTTGCTCTATCATGCAATTCTTTAGTGTAGGTTAATCTATCCCAACGGTAACATTGTAAAGTGTTGTAAATAATTACTTTTTCTTGGTTAAACTTTTTCATCATTTCTTCACACAGTTGATCAGCGGCATCTTGCATCCAAGACTCTTCGGCATCAATTAATAGTTTAGTATTGTGATCATAAGCCGCTTGGCAAACACGCTCAAACCTATCTTTTATGCGTTTCCATTCGTTTTCTTCTTCAGCAGATAACTCTTCATTACAGGTTACTTTTTGCCAAATTTCAAACCTTCCTAAACCAGTGGGTTTGGCAACAGCAAAAGGAATTTCTTTGGCCTCACTAGCAAATTTAATAATGGCTATTTTGTTTTCTGCGGCTTTGTCAAAATCTGCTTCGGTTTCTTTTCCTTCCACAGAATAATCTAAAACGGAATGTACTTTTTCAGAATACATTAATTTTACTAAAGGCAAACATTCTTTTTGAGATTCACCTCCACAAAATTGAGCAAATATGGTCTTTCTAATAATCCACTCTACAGGAAGTCTCAATTTTAAAGATAGGTTAGTAAAAAAAGTGAGTAATGGCACTAAAAAAGGGATGCTCATTAATCTAAAAATAAAAATAGAGCGTTTTAAATCTGAATCTGATTTTAAAACAAAAGCTCTTTTGGTATTGTTGAATATTTT
>JAIUMH010000141.1 GCA_022565635.1 Flavobacteriaceae bacterium
TTATTCAGCAACTCGATTTTCAATTTGAGTTCTGTTTTTTTATATAGTTGGCAACTTGTATATATCTACAAATATGCGTCACTTTTTTTGTAAATCCTACTAATTTTTGGGCTTTTTTTTGTTTTTTAGTTCAGATTCGTCTTTCATGTAATCCAACGGACTCTTAATTTCATCGTATTTGGGTTTGCTTACATGGGTGTAAATGGTTGTGGTTTTTATGCTTGAATGACCTAATATCTTTTGTATAAACCTAATATCTGTGCCAGAATTTAATACGTGGGTAGCAAAACTATGGCGCAGCGTGTGTACTGTAGCTTTTTCTTCTATACCTGCTTTTTTGCAGGCTCTACGCATTACAGATCGAATACTATTTGCCGTGTAAGGCTGTCCTTTTATTTGTCCTTCAAATACAAAACTCTCTGATGGAAACATTTCTCTGTATTGCTTTAATTTTTCTACAAGTGCATAAGCCAACATAACTACACGGTCTTTTTTTCCTTTAGATGCTTTTATGTGAATTTTGTGTGAGGTAAAATTGATGTCTTTCCATGTTAAATTAACGGCTTCACTCACCCTTAACCCAGAACTGTAAATTAGCATCAAGGCAAGTTTATGCTTCATGTGGTTTACATGACTAAAAATTTCCATTACCTGTTCTTCGGTTAAAACTACAGGTAGTTTTTTTTCTCTCTTTGGTCTTGGTATTTTAAAATCCGTATCACGCCATCCAAGTACGTGCTTAAAATAAAATTTCAAAGCATTAATATATGCAGATAGGGTAGAGGACGAGCTTACTTTGGTGTTTAAATCAGATAAAAATGAAACCACTTCGCGCTCTGTAAGTTCTTGTGGTGGTTTATAATTAAAATACCTGAGCAATAAAATAAATGAATTGGTGTACGTTTTTAAAGTTGAATCACTGTAATTTTTGGCAATAATCATATCCATCAGCTCATCTACATAATCACGTGCTTTTTCTGGAACTTGATTAAGCAAGGAATCTTTGGTTTTTAAATAATTAAGCCCCTTTTTGTTAAAGTTGTTCCGCTTGTTTAAATATCCAGACGGCAATTGATTGTCAATGCAATCTAAATAATCTTCTAGAACAATAGTTAATGAATCCATCATTTCCGGTGAAGCTGGAAACAAAAAACAATTAGCTGTTTTATCCCACCGCATCTGGCTTAAACGTTTTACTTGATCTTTAAGTAAGGCGTTTCCAACAACTTTTACTCGCATAAAACGATTATCTGAAGGATAAGTGCTAAAGAAAATGGAAGCTTTATGATTCAATTTGGCTTGTTGGTTGTAAAAATAATTTTCAGGCAACACTTTTTCTCCCAAAATAGAATGCACAAAAGCCCTGTTTTTAGGATGCCGTAAAATCATAAAAACTTTGTAAGTAGAATTCCAATAAATACCCTTGTGCGCTAAAAATTTATCTTTAACCACTTTTTGGTAACTCATCTTAACTACCCAATATTTTCCAAAATCATAGACATATTGAAAATTTAATTCTTTGGCAAGCGAAGTTGTTTTTTCCTTCTCTTTATGTGCAGAAACTTCAGAAGATGTTTGATGCATTTCATCTTTACTCTTCTTAAGTGCTTTAGCTGAAAAATTTGTAGATTCAACTAACTGCCTTTTGTCGTTAATTGGCTTTGCTTCTGAAGCAGTAGACAAATTAACTATGTGTGGATGCTCACGAGATTCTTTCCCGGCCACATGATAAACAATATTACCTTTATGATCTTGGTACTTTACATTTGTAAAAGTACGAATTATTTTTTTATAATTAATTTTGCTGTAGAGCACATACCAACAAGAATGTGTCCTAGAAAAAACAGCATCAACTCTTCTAAGCTTATCTCTTACTTCAGGAGTGTAGGAAGATTTTTCAAAAAAAATCCCAATACAGTCTTGATTCCGATGCTTAATTTTTTTTAAAAATACTTCCATGTCTAAATAGGTGTGATTGTAATCTGCAAAAGTTTTTTAACAATACTCTACCTCGTAAAACAAAAAATTAACACGGCTTCGCCGCAGCGAGTCCCATATATTTAGAGATTACTGGATGAGTTTGCTACAAACATAATAAAAATTTTTTTATTCCAAAAATTAACATTTCTACATTTACAAATTTCTCATCCATTATTATTTATTACTCATTCAAAATTCATAATTTAAAATTATTGTTGTCCGATAAAACTCAAAATTAGTACAAAAAGGTATTACAACCCCAGTGAAATGGTTTGTTTTTTAGGATTTTAAAATAGTAAGCCCCCTATTTCCTTAGGTAAACTCCATAGTTAATTGTTTTGCTATTTCTTCTGGAGTTCCTTTATTTATTTCATAGTCTTTAATATAGCTATCCATATTATCAAAAAAATCTTTAAACTTTACATAAGAGAATAGGTGTTTTTGCAATAGACTAATTAGATTTGAGAATGCCCATGACTTTTCAAGGGCTTTTTTCATTATACTTATGAGTAATAAAGCAATTAAGGTAACCCACACCTGTATCTGCACAGCATTTTGATTCTCCCCATAGAAGTATTGTAGAGGGAAGTTTTGTTTTATCTTCTTAAACAAGGTTTCAATTTGCCACCTCTTTTTATACAGGTTTGCAATCTGTTCTGCTTCTAAATCAAATAGGTTGGTAAGAAAGTAGTAAGCCTTGTTTTTTTCTTCGTGGAAAAAGCTTACAAGTCTTAGTTCAACCTTTACCTCCTGTCCATTATCATCCTTATAGGTTAAAGCTATTTTAGCATCTCTTAGTATATTATCCGGGGTTGCGGGTTTAAGTTCTAACTCTTCTAGTAACTCTTCTTGCGCATTGTTTTTAAGTCGAGTAACAAAGTAGATATTGCTTTTATTCCACTGATCAAATAACTTATAATTATTATAAGCTTTATCCATAAGAGCAACTTCGTTGGGCTTCATAATATCCTTATGGTGTATAAACATAGAATCATGCTCTGTAGCATGGCTATGATATACCTTTACAGGTATTCCTGCTTGCATATCTAGTTTTTGATGACTCTTAAGTCCTCCTTTACGTTTACCGCTATTAGCATTGCGACCAACACAATTAAATATGGGCTGAAATAGCTTTATAGTAGTAGAGTCTATCGCATATACCTTTTTATCTATTAAAAGCTGTTTGTGGCTGTCCGATAATTCAGGGAGATATTTTTTAACAAGGCCATTGTAAATATCTTCAAAAACCAAATAGCTTCTTCGCTTGTTGGCATCAGATATAGGGCTTCGTCTTGGTGTATAATCAAACTTACAATGACTTATCTTAGAGCCGTAACTTATTATGCCTGCTGATAATTCTCGTAATGAGTTACATCCAGAAACAACGCCATAAAGCATTGTTATCAAGTGCTGGAAAGTTGTAAAACGTTTACAATAATGATCACTATTACGATTTGCTGAAGCATTTGATACAATAGAAGAATCAATCAAATTTATCATCTGACTGAATATAGGCTGTCCGAAAAAATGATTACTTTTGCTCATGGCTGAATTATTTGAAAGTTAATACAGCTATATACGAAAAATCCCTCAATTATTGAGGGATTTTTTATCGGACACTAATAATTTAAAATTGATAATTAATAATTGATAATCACTCCGCACCCCGCACCCTGCACGCAGGCAGGTTGACAAAGTGAGAATAGTCGAACTCAGGTTTTAGATAAATGAACAAAGTAATTAATTCAAATAAAACCCATTTGGACCAATTCTAGCCGAAAATTCAGCTTCCAAGTTGCCTGCTAAATCGTAAATTTCTACTTTCCCATTAGAAGCAAAATCGCCAGCATCAGCAATAAAAATTCTTCCATCAGCTACAACAAATCCATAAAAACTTCCAAATTGAGAAGTGGTAGAGTAGGCCAATAAGGCTTCTTCGTTAAAGCTTAAATCAGCTAAATTTGCTGTGTAAACTTCATTGGCATTCGTCATATAAATCAATGCATCTTTCAATTGTAAATTGGCACTTCCTTGTAAATTTTCTGGTAAATCTACTTCAGCTGAAATGCTAAAATCACCTAAATCTACTTCAACTAATTTTTCAGAAGTCAGCGCAAATAAGCTTTGTTGATTCATCTGAAAAGAATTTAAAGCTTCTCCAACTTCAAGTGTTTGCGTGATTGAATTAGAATTTGGATCAAAAACACTCAAAGCATTTCCCATTCCATAAGAAGCATTTTGAATAATCAATTGCCCGTTATGTGGTTCAATATATTCAACAACGCCCCCCGCATTTACTTCGGCTTCTACTTCTAAAGTTTCCAAGTCAATAACAGCAATATAATCATCATCTGGTGTTTCAAAACTGGCTTGGTTGGTTACATAAGCCTTTCCGTTGTAAATAGTTCCATAACGCGGAATATCTAAACCGCTTTCAACGCGACCTTCAAGTTCAAAAGTATAACGGTTTACCACTGTAATTAAATTACTTCCATTAGCAATAATATATGCCCTTTCTTCATCAAAAAACATAGATTGAACAAACACTCCTAAATCTTCACCATTGTTGGTATTGGCAAAAATTTCATGCTCAATTTCACTCAAATCATTAGGAATAAAAGAAATGCTACCTTCACCTCCTTCATTCACTACAAAAATCCCATTTTCAAAAGGTTTTTCTGTAATTGGATCACCGTTGATGGGGTCGTCTTCTATTAAAACGGAATCGTCGTCACCGCTACAGGCAACAAAAAATAAACTGAATAAACAGAGTTGAAAAAAAATTGTGTACTTCTTCATGATATATAAATTTAAAGTTGAATTAAAAATTCTAGGTGAAACATTCTTCCAGGCATGGGCCGTGCGTCAACCGATTGATATTCGGTATCAAATAAATTATACACGCGAATACCAGCTTGCATTTTGGGTTGCTGAGAAAATTCATAACTCAGTAAAATATGTTGCAAATAATACGCTTTTAACAACTGATTAGGGTCGTTGTCGGTTTGCCTAAACTGGTCACCAATCCATAAAAATTGATGAGTAAAACTCCATTTTCTTAGGGCATAAGCAGTAGAAAAATTGGCTTTATGCACCGGCGTGTAGCGCAACTGATTTTTAGTAGCCTGATTAATGGCTTGCGTGTAGCTATAATTGGCGTTGACTTTTAATTGGCCAGCGCCTAAATCAAATTGATAAGTACTTGAAAATTCTCCGCCATAAGTTTTTACATGATCCACATTTTCAGGTTGCCAAATTCCATTTTGATTGGGCATCCATCTAATCATTTGCTCAATGTCATTCAAGAAAAAAGTAGCCGAAAAACGAATTTCTTTCCAGTTGAAATGATTACCAAACTCATATTGTTGTGCCGTTTCTGGTAAAAGCGAAGTATTTCCAGAAGTGCCCCAAAACAAATCATTAAACGTAGGAATTCTAAAGTTTTTTGAAGCATTTACTTTGAGTTGATAAAATGAAAACGCCTGCCAGTTGAAGCCTACTGAATATAATACTGGGCTATCTGCCAAATTACTCCATTCCTTCCTGGCTGAAGCTTGGGCTTGAATATTTTTATTGAAATTGTATTTTCCTATCAATGAAGTTGCTAAAACACTCCTTGTATCACTTTGCAAATTATCTCCTGAAGCCCAAGCGTTTTCATAGTTGACAAGCGTATTGAACTGAAATTTTTTCAGCTGATAAGAAAAATCATACCTCAAGTGAAGGGTTTCTGCTAAATTTGAAGTAGTAGAAGGCCTGTTTTTATTTTCCTGAAAACTAAAATCTTCCCTCAAATAGGCCAAGCGAAGTGTTGAACGGTAATCTTCACCTTGATTTTCCCATTCTACTAGATTTCTGAAATCAAAATTCTGATAGGCTTGTCTATTTTCTGAAATCCTTCGTAAAGGAAGGTTTCTTTCGCTGTCAAAAATCCATGAGTAAAACTTGATTTGATCCTTTTCTGTAAGTTGATGAGCAATATCTAAATTGATATTCAAATGTTTAAATCGCCCGTTGGTGTTGTTGTCTAAATTTCCTGAAGTAGAAAAATCATTGTCTGAATAATTGTAATTCACCCCCAACTGAAAGCTCCATTTTTGGGTAGAATGTTGAAGCCTATAACGCGAATCAATAGTATTGAAACTCCCGTATATTTGCTGAAATTCTTGCGAAGTTTTTTCCTTAAATTGAAGCTCACTATCTAAGTGTATGCTTCCTCCAATAGCCCCCGTTCCATAAACTACGCTACCGCCTCCCGGACGGATGGAAAGTCGATTGAAATTTCCACCAAGTAAAGTATTAAAATCGCCTTGACCATTAAATTGCGAATTGATATTGATGCCATTCCAAACCACCGCAGTTTGTTGTGCTGTAGTTCCCCTAAATGCAGGAGATGCCACCATTCCATAACCATTTTCACGAATAAAAAAGGGGGTGTTTAATTGAATTAACTCACTTAACCGAATCGGATTTTTTCGGCGTAGGCTATCGGTCAACTCCAAGACATACTGTCCGGTTGAAAAATCCTTGAGCTGGGGGTTGGTGACAACCACATCTTCCAGTTCTTGAATCGCTTTCAAATCAATTTCTTGCGACCAAAACTGAAAACAGTTGCCTACCAACAAAACGGTAAAAACTATTCTATATAACATTACTCGCCAATTCCTCTTATCCCGAGAGAAAAATGCAACTATTTAGGAATTAGGCAGGTCTCCTGGCTTGCGTCTTTAACTTCACCTTCCCATCCGCCAAGGCAGACAGTGGTTATTGAAGAAAAGAAGTAAAGCATACGCCTGTGGCGCACTAAGCTTACAGTTGCGGGAACAGCTTCCGATTTGAAACGGAATTCCCTTTTAATGATGAATAAAGATGCTTTATCCATCAACCCAATTCAGGCACAAAACTATGTTTTTAAAACCAACCCACCAAATTTTTATGTCTCTTCTATTTTAGCTCTCTTAATTTTTGAGGATAAACAATAAAAAGTATTTGTCAGTTCGAGCCCCTGAAAATTTTCAAATTTTATTTAATAGTTAGTGACGTTTATACTATGTTTTAGCATCGAGCCCTT
>JAIUMH010000142.1 GCA_022565635.1 Flavobacteriaceae bacterium
AGAGTATGATTTTCAGTCAGATTTAGTCAACAAAGGTTTCTTTGATTATGCTTTTACAATTGGCTATCTCAGATTTCGTTAAACGGTCAAATCTTTTTAAAATTCGAGTTTTGTCAATTGTCCGAATTTGGTCAATCGCAATCATTCCTTTTTTATCGTTATGTTTTACGCTTACTCTTGTCGGATATTTCTTTAAGTTAGTCGTCATTGGAGCAACAACGATTGTCTTTAGGAATTTGTTAATCTCATTTGGCGATAGAATTACACAAGGGAGAGTTTTTTTAATTTCGCTTCCAATTGTTGGATCAAGATTTACAAGTACAATTGAGTATTGTTTTAATTCCATTCATCAAAATTTTCATCGTCAAAAACATCGTCGAGTAATAAGTCGTCATCATTATTAGCATTCATTTCTCTAAATGCAATTTCCCAATCTTTTCTTGGTTTGTCAATTGGTTTTAGAATTATTTGTCCTTTTTCTAAAATCATTTCGACTTTATCTTTTATGTTGTACTTTTCTAAAATCGTCTTACTTAAACGCAGACCTTTAGAATTTCCAATTTTTATAATAGCTGTTTCCATATTTACTTTTTTGTAATTACAAAGTAACAACTTTTGTTTTATTACTCAAAGTTTTTTTAGTATTAATGGCAACTTTAGAATAAATTCAAAAAACAGCGTTTTTACGCGTGTCTTTTTAAAATCTTATCCTTAAATTAGCTACCAAAATTTAAGCAATGAGGATACTTCATACCGCCGACTGGCACATTGGTAAAAAACTGCATAAACAAGATTTGTATGCTGATTTTGAGCTGTTTACTGAATGGTTAGTTGACTGCATTAAAACTCATGAAATAGACTTGGTTTTGGTTTCTGGAGATGTGTTTGACTTGGCTAATCCTTCGCACGAAGCTAAAAAACAATACTACCAAACATTACTTCAATTGAAGTCGTTAGAAGTGCAAATCATCATTACAGGAGGCAATCATGATTCGCCTTCCATGCTCAATGCCCCAAAGCATTTGCTTAAGGAAATGAATATACATGTAATTGGTGGTATGCCAGAAAACCCAATGGATGCTTTAATTCCTGTTTACAATACAAAAGGAGAAATTGAAGTGGTAATTGCCGCTGTTCCTTATTTAAGAAATGGCGATTTACAAGGTTTAGATTTAGCTGAGAATTACCAGGAACGAGTGGAGCGGTTAAAGCAAGGTGTGGCTTTTCATTTTAGAAGGCTTGCTCAGTTAGCAAAAGAAAATTTCCCAACTATTCCATGCGTGGCTATGGGCCATTTATTTGCTCAGGGAGTTTCTACTTCAGAAAGCGAGCGCGATATACAAATTGGCAATCAAGCAGGAGTTGAAGCTAAGCATTTTGATGAATATTATAAATACATTGCTTTAGGCCATATTCATCAACCACAACAGGTTCAATCAACTATTCCTATTTACTACAGCGGATCTCCCATTCAGCTTTCTTTTAGTGAACGAAAAGACCAAAAACGTGTATTGATTTTAGATACGCATAAAAATTTTATTCCCACCTCTATAAACATTCCTAGTTTTAGAAGGCTATTGAAAATTAAAGGGAGTTTTGTTCAAATTAAAACTGCATTAGCACAACTTCAAAACAATTCAAAATTAACTGATTTGGTTGAAATAGAACTGATTGAAGAAAATTATAATCCAGAACTTACTTTTGCACTTAACCAATTTATTGAAAGCTTTAATCAGCCTGAAATTGAAATTGTAAAACACCGCATATATTTTACTGAAATTCAAAAAAAGCTGGGGCATTTAACCAACAAGACGCAGCATCTTGAAGAACTTCATGTAAAAGAGGTTTTTGAAAAAAAATTAACCGAAGTAAATTTAGAAACATCCAAAAAAGAACTTGTTTTAGTAGCTTTTGATGAATTGATCAATGAAATTGAAACTGAAGCCTAAAAAACATTATATTTACCTATTTTTACCCCTAAATTATTTTCTATGAATGTGCAAATGAAATCAAATAACCGGTATTTATTTATCCTCTTTTCTATTTTGATAATTAGCTTTACTGGATGTAAAAATGAAACGAAAGAAGAAGAAAAAGAAAAAGAATTTACGCATGACCAAATTGTAAAAAGAAAATCTAAAGAACAAAGGTATGCCTTACACGTTTCAGAAATACACAAATCTGCGCATTATAAAAGCGAAGCTTATGTAGGTTTTGAATTAGACATTCAACTGCCGGGTTTAGAAGACCATCTAAAAATCATAAAAGCAACAGATTTTTCTGAAATTCAATTCACAAGTAAAAAGTATGGCGATTTTTATGTAGTAGGTGACCAAGTTTTTTCAGCAAGTACATCAACAATCAACCCTCATCAAGCGCAAAGTTATTTAGATTTAGCTTTTGCTTTTGGGGCATTTAGTCAGATTTTTGAAGAAGCTAACATTTTTGGAGAAATAGAAGAAAAGCAAGCCTTTGAAAACAAGTACAAATTGATGCAAATTGAAAAATTAAATTCAAATTTTGCTTTTGCGCCCTCAGCATTAACAAGTTGGACGGACGCAAGAACAGATATGCTAAAAGCCATTTCAATGCAATTTCATCTTACTCAAGATCAAAAATTACTTTATTTTGATCGGTATATTACCGTTAATCGTGTTCCCGTATCCTTAACATGGAAGCTTTTTGATGAAGGAGCAGAAAGCGATTTGATCAAGCAAGCATCAGGAGAAATTAAAGTGTCGCGCATTAAATATTACTCCAAAGGCGAATACCAAATTAAAGTCCCTGAAGAAACAAAAAACTTAAATTTTGAAAATTCAGTACAATAAGACAAAAATCTATTAGTCATTCCATATGGTTAGGTTATAATATATAAGTATCTTTGCCAAAATTTTTTCAATAGCAATACAATATGATTAAAATTACTTTACCTGACGGTAGTGTTAAAGAATTTGAATCCGGGGTAACACCTATGGATGTAGCACTTAGCATAAGTGCCGGTTTAGCAAGAAATGTGATTTCTGCAAAATTCAATAAAGAAACGGTAGAAACCTCTACCCCACTCACCACAGATGGAAGTTTAGTTTTACTCACCTTTACAGATGATGAAGGAAAAAAAGCCTTTTGGCATAGTTCAGCGCATTTAATGGCACAAGCTATTTTAAAACTTTTTCCTGGTGTTAAATTAACTATTGGACCTGCCATTGAAAATGGATTTTATTATGACATTGACTTAGCAGGTCAAAAGATTTCTGAAAGTGATTTCCCTCGTATTGAAAAGAAAATGTTAGAACTTGCCAGAGGAAAACATGAATTTAACCTCAGAGAAGTTAGCAAAGCGGACGCATTAGCTTATTATCAAGAAAGAGAAAACCCGTATAAAGTTGAATTGATAGAGAATTTAACTGATGGCGAAATAACATTTTGTGATCACGACGATTTTACCGATTTATGCCGTGGTGGACATTTGCCCAACACCGGTTTTATTAAAGCAGTAAAATTAATGAGTGTTGCTGGTGCGTATTGGCGTGGAGACGAAAACAACACCCAGCTTACTCGTGTGTATGGTATTTCTTTCCCGAAGCAAAAAATGCTAAAAGAATATTTAGAATTACTTGAAGAAGCTAAAAAAAGAGACCATAGAAAATTAGGTAAAGAATTAAAATTATTTACTTTCTCTCAACGTGTAGGTCAAGGTTTGCCACTTTGGTTACCCAAAGGAGCACTGTTGCGTGAACGCCTAGAAGCCTTTATGCGCGATGCACAAAGAGAAGCAGGATACGACCCTGTAGTTACTCCACATATTGGAAACAAAGATCTATATGTTTGTTCAGGACATTATGAAAAATATGGAGAAGACAGCTTTCAACCCATTAATACACCCGCTGAAGGAGAAGAGTTTCTTTTAAAACCTATGAATTGCCCTCATCACTGTGAAATCTATAAATCGCAATCGTGGAGTTATAAAGATTTACCTGTACGATTTGCAGAATTTGGTACGGTGTACCGCTATGAACAAAGCGGAGAACTTCATGGATTGACACGTGTAAGAGGATTTACCCAAGATGATGCCCACATATTTTGCACACCAGATCAGTTGAATGAAGAGTTTACAAAAGTGATTGATTTAGTGCTTTACGTATTTAATTCATTAGGCTTTGGAGATTTTACTGCTCAGGTTTCATTGAGAGACCCTGAGAATAAGGAAAAATACATTGGTAAAGAAGAAAATTGGGTAAAAGCTGAAGAAGCCATTATCAACGCAGCAAAAGAAAAAGACTTAAATTATAAAGTAGAAACTGGTGAAGCAGCCTTTTACGGCCCTAAATTGGACTTTATGGTGAAAGATGCCTTAGGAAGAAGTTGGCAATTAGGAACTATACAAGTAGATTATAACTTACCCGAACGATTTGAATTAGAATATAAAGGCAGTGATAATGAAATGCACCGCCCAATTATGATACACCGAGCTCCTTTTGGAAGTTTAGAAAGATTTGTGGCTATTTTATTAGAGCATACAGGTGGAAATTTCCCACTTTGGTTAATTCCAGAGCAAGCTATTTTGTTATCAATCAGTGAGAAATATGAAAATTATTCTAAAAAAGTTTTAAGTTCGCTTAAAAATAACGAAATTCGCACCGCGATAGACCATAGAAGTGAAACTATGGGGAAGAAAATTCGAGAGGCAGAAATGAATAAGATTCCTTACATGCTTATTATAGGCGAAAAGGAAGCAGAATCTGAAACCATATCCGTAAGAAAACACGGTGGTGAAGATTTAGGTTCAATGAGCGTTGAAGAGTTTTCAAAGATGATCAATGATGAAGTAAGCTCATCATTAAATAAATTTAAAGTTTAATTAATTAAAATTAAGAGTCATAGCTATAAGAAGACGTAAAAAGCATTCTCCACGAGTAATTAAGGAGGATCAACACAGGATTAACGACAAGATTAAAGCACCAAAACTAAGATTAGTTGGTGATAATGTTGAAATGGGTGTGTACCCTACAAGTGAGTGCCTAAAAAAAGCTCAAGACCAAGGTCTTGACTTAGTTGTCATCTCACCTAAAGCAGAGCCGCCAGTAGCTAAAGTAATGGATTATAAAAAGTTTCTTTATGAACAAAAGAAACGTGAAAAAGCCATTAAAGCCAATGCTCAAAAAGTGGTAATTAAGGAGATTAGGTTTGGACCTAATACCGATGATCACGATTATGAGTTCAAGAAGAAAAATGCAGAAAAATTCTTAAAAGATGGTGCTAAGCTTAAAGCCTTTGTGTTTTTTAAAGGTCGATCTATAGTCTTTAAAGACCAAGGTCAAATTTTATTGCTCAGATTAGCACAAGATTTAGAACATCTTGGTAAAGTAGAACAAATGCCTAAATTGGAGGGTAAGCGTATGATTATGCTAATGACTCCAATTAAAGATAAGAAATAAAAGTTGGTAATCAAAAAGGAGATCAAATGCCTAAAATGAAAACAAAGTCGAGTGCTAAAAAACGTTTCAAACTTACTGGAAGCGGTAAACTAAAACGTAAGCATGCGTTCAAGAGTCACATTTTGACTAAAAAGTCGAAAAAGAGAAAATTGAAGTTAACGCATACTACTTTAGTACACAAATCAGATGAACCAAATATTAAACAACAATTACGTTTGAAGTAATTGAGTTTAATGGTTAAAATTAGTATTAACCCTGGAACGGGCTCCAAAAATGTTGAAATTCAACTGCCTGTTACAAAAATTCAAAAATTATGCCTAGATCAACAAATTCAGTAGCTTCAAGAGCCAGAAGAAAAAAGGTTATGAAGCTTGCAAAAGGTTACTTTGGACGTAGAAAAAACGTTTGGACAGTAGCCAAAAACGCGGTAGAAAAAGGACTTTTATATGCCTATAGAGACCGTAGAAATAAAAAGAGAAACTTTCGCTCTTTATGGATTGTAAGAATTAATGCAGCCGCTCGTTTAAACGGTTTGTCTTATTCGCAATTTATGGGAAAACTCAAAGCTAATAATATTGAACTAAACCGTAAGGTTTTGGCCGATTTAGCAGTGAATAACCCAGCAGCGTTTACTGCACTTGTAGAGAAAGTTAAATAAATTATCAACCCTTACCAACTTTTATAAATACCTTGCGTTTATTCGTAAGGTATTTTTTTATTTTTACACCAGAACATATGCATAATTATGGAGGTTAACAATCAACTTAAGTTGAATACAGTAGAAATAGAACAATTAAACAAAAAATACAAACAACTTGATTTACAGGATAGAATTAAAAAACTCTATGATGACTTTGGGAGTAAAGATATAATGCTTACCAGTAGCTTTGCCGCTACCTCAGCGTTTCTCCTTCATCTTTTTGCTCAAGTAAATCCGAATCAAGTGGTTTATTTTATTGATACGGGCTATCATTTTGAAGAAACCTTAGCTTACAAAAAACAGCTTACAGAAACTTATGGACTAAATGTGGAATCAGTAAGTGCAATAGCTTCTGAACACAAATTCACTACCCAAGACCAAACTTGGGAAAAGAATCCCGATTTTTGTTGCCACATTAACAAAGTAAAACCCTTAGATAAAATTAAAATCAACTATAAAGTTTGGGTTTCTGGCTTAATGAAGTGGCAAAGTGACCACAGAAAAAGCTTAAATATCTTTGAACAGCGCAATGATATTCTGAAATTTTATCCATTGTTAGATGTTACTAAAGAAGAACGAGATGAGTATATCAAAAAACATCAGCTTCCCTTCCATCCATTGGTAAAAAAAGGCTATCATTCTATTGGTTGCAAACATTGCACGCTTCCTGGTAAAGATCGTTCTGGAAGATGGAACAACAACCCTAAAACTGAGTGTGGATTGCATCTTTAAGAAATCAATTGTTGCAATAGTCCGAAGTTGCAAAATTCAAACAGCTAAATCTTCGTACAGCTAAGGTCCGAAGTTACAAACTTCGGACAGCGAGGTTGCAATAGTCCGAAGTTGCAAACTTCAAACAGCTAA
>JAIUMH010000143.1 GCA_022565635.1 Flavobacteriaceae bacterium
AATCGGAATGTCAAATCTGGAATAACACATTGGGAATGTCAAATCAGGAAGTGTCTGCTGTACGAAGTTTGAAACTTCGGACATACTCGGAAAACACGATTCCAATGTGTCATGTTGAACGATAGTGAGACATCTCATCCAGCTGATCACATACAGTTTTTTGTTTTCCTGCACTTTGGTAAAGGCTCAGGTTCTTGGCTCCTTATAAAAATTTATTTTACTATAATTTTGTGAGTTGAGCTGTTTTGGTTTTGGGTAACTTTTAATAAATAAATTCCGGGCTTAATGGAGTTGATTTCAAAATTTGTTTGTTGGTTTTTAGCAGTTATTTGTTGAATCAATTTTCCTGTAATAGAGTACAATTGAATTTGATCTATTGGTTGTTTGGTTTCTATAAAAACCTTTGAATTAGTAGCGGGGTTTGGGTAAATGTTGATTTGATCTTTTAAATTAAATGAGGCATTAGAAAAGGTGCAATCTTCTTCATCTACATCCCAAATAGCACATATAAAATCAGGATTATCTACAAACGGATTTCTGTTTCCTTGAAATTCAAAAGCGGCATTATTTCGGTCAATTTCCTTTTGGTCTACGGGGTCATTGATGTGCCATTCATAAAGCAAATCTATGGCCCAATCATGATAAGCTTGATCTGAAGTTCCGTTTAAAAGCAAATCTCCATTGGGGTTGTTTCCTACCCAATTAGCTATTTGATCTTCGTAGCGAGTAGCCATATAAAAATAAGTTCTTGCTAAATCTCCTTTTAAATCATCGGGCATTTCAAAAGCAGTAGCAGAGAGTCCTGGAGTAACACTTGGTCCTAATTTACTTCCATTTTGGCTTGTAAAAGTGGGGTTGTTTACGTTGGCAAAAACATAAGCGGCTCTAGTGCTATTTACCATTTTATCAGCTGGATAGATGTGTATAATATCTGTGTACATGGGGTCAATGTTACCTCCAAACCAACTTCTAGGAAAACTGTGTTCTCTGTTGAAATATTCACATTCTATATTTCCCCCAAAACCGTTATCTTGATTACCACCATCATCGGGATGACCAAAATTGAAATCGCAGTCAGAAAAAATATCCCACACGGTTCCATCAGGTTTTACGTCGTGTTCTTCAAAAAATCCCCAAATGGCACCGTAAGGTTGAGTAAAGTGATTTTCCGAAATAATTTGATGCAATTCTGTTTTGAGTTCAAAACCGCTTTTTCCTTGGGTTGAGTTATAATAATTAGCTGGAGCTTGTGCTTCAACAATTAAAAAAGATAAAAACAGGCTTATTTGAAGTATTTTTTTAAACATCCATATTATTTTTTGCAAAGGTACAAGTTTTCCTATAGCTCCACAGAGTTTTGTGCTTATTAATAAAGATTAACTATATCATCTTATCTTTAAAAACATGGGTTTTATTATTACATTTATTGAAATGCCTTTGGAGTCAAGTTTGTAAGCAAATGTTCCTGTTCATTTTTATGTTTAATTAGTTTGAAGATCAATTAATTATCTGACTATAAATAAAAATAAAGTTAAAAAGAATCAAAAAGCAAAGACAGGTCCACGTATATATAATCATTGATTTTGAAAGTTTGTGTTTTGATTTTACTTCATCAGACTGCATTAATTTTAAATTAAAATAGCCTAAAACTGGAGCTGTTAAAAACGAAATTGCAGCGGCAAAATCTACTAAGTTTGTGAATTGATGAGAAGCAAATTGAATGATGCTTAAGCTACATAAAATTACTATTCCTAAAATTATAAAATAGATTTTTTGTGGATTAAAGTGGCGGTTTGGAAAATACGTTATAACCGCATTAGAAATTACTCTAGGGTAGGCATCTGTAACTGCTAATGTAGTGCTTAGCATAGTAATAAAAGCGGCAAATCCTATGCTAATTTCTGCCCAATTGCCTAAGCTTTTGCTATATAATTCTACTAGTTGTTGGGCAAAACCAATAGCGCTATTAGAAAACTCTAGCGATGAGCCAAACATAACCAACACACCTAATGCAAAAAACAAAACAGCAATGACGGAAGCGGCAAAATAACCTATATTAAAATCCCATAGTGCATCACTTTTACTTAAAGATTGGCCTTGTGTTTTTCCTTTTTCTTGAGTCCAGAGGGAGTGCCAAACAGATGCGTCTATAGGAATAGGCATCCAACCCATAAAAGCTACAATAAATGCTAAACTGCTTGTATCTAGTAAAGATGGGACTTGGATTAGCTGGCTTGTTGATTTGAATTTGATGGCAGCTATAATCACAGCAAAAAAGGTACATAGAGTGAGAAGCGATATAATAATTTTCATGCTTCTGTCTAAACCTTGGTAACGACCAATGCTTAAAAGCATTAAACAAAAAAATAATAGTATGACCGACCAATAAAAAATAGTAACATTTAATCCAAAAAGGTGAGCGGCTAATCCTGCTGTTACTAAGCTAACTGCGGCGGTAATAATAAACATGCTTGCTACAGTAATGGTTATGTACATCCAAAAGGCCCATTTACCTAGGCTTAAATATCCTTTAATAAGGTTTTTTTGGGTTATTGAAGTGTAGAGCGGACCAAATAACAAAAATGGGTATTTTGTAATACAAGCAACCACTAAAGCAATAATTAGAATCCATCCAAATTCAGCTCCAGCTCTTGTGGCTTGTACTAAATGAGACACTCCAATAGCGGCTCCTGCTAACAAAAAACCAGGGCCTATGTTTCTTAAATTCATAATCTAAACTATTTGCTTGTTGAAAGCTTGTTTCAAAACTACTATTTTCAGATTTTGTAGAAGTGTAGAATGTGAAGTTTTTTTTGGCAGAATAGTCTATTATAGAGTAAATACTTGAAAAACAAAGTAAGAATATTTTTATAAAAGCCCTGATTTTCTTACATTTGAAATCGCTTTTGAAAAATAATGAGCAGAATTTTTAATCTGAGATTTTAAGTGATGTTTTATTTTCAAATTCGCAAAAACACCTCAAATAAATTACGAAGTAAATAATATAAAAATTATGGCAGAAAATTTAAATCGAATAGTTTACACGAAAACAGATGAAGCTCCGGCATTAGCAACTTATTCTCTATTACCTATTGTAAGGAGATTTACCAAATCTGCTGGAATTGATGTAGTTTCTGAAGATATTTCTCTTGCAGGAAGAATTTTAGCAACTTTTTCAGACCAACTTCCAGCTAATCAAAAAATGGAAGACGCCTTAGCAAAACTGGGTAAGCTAGCCAAAACTCCTGAAGCTAATATCATTAAATTACCCAATATTAGCGCATCTATTCCACAACTTACAGCCGCTATTAAAGAACTTCAAGAAAAGGGATTTGATTTCCCTGATTATCCGTTAGAAGCAAAAACAAAAGAAGACCAAGACTTACAAGCTAAATATGCCAAAGTCTTAGGTTCTGCTGTAAATCCAGTATTACGCGAAGGTAATTCTGATAGAAGAGTAGCTGGCCCTGTTAAAGAATATGCTCAAAACAACCCACATTCTATGGGGGATTGGTCTAAGGATTCAAAGTCTCATGTTGCACACATGGAAACTGGCGATTTTTATGAAAGTGAACAGTCTGTAGAATTAGCTCAAAAAGACGATGTTAAAATTCAGCATACATCTTTAGATGGAAAAGTGAGTGTTTTAAAAGAAAGCACACCTCTAGAGGCCCATGAAATTATTGATGCTTCTAGAATGAGTGCAAATCAATTACAGGCTTTTTTAAAGGATCAAGTAGAAGATGCAAAAGCTAAAAATGTACTTTTTTCAGTACATTTAAAAGCAACTATGATGAAGGTTTCTGATCCTATTATTTTTGGTCATGCCGTTAAAGCGTATTACAAAGAAGTTTTTGAAAAGTACGAAGCTGAGTTTAATAAAGTTGGTGTAAATCCTAATAACGGACTTGGTGATGTCTACAGCAAAATTAAAAATCTACCACAAGACAAAGCAACAGAGATTGAAAATGCTATTCAAGCACTTTATAATGAAAAGCCTGATATTGCAATGGTAGATTCAGATCGTGGAATTACCAATTTACACGTACCCAGTGATGTGATTATTGACGCTTCTATGCCAGCCGCTATCCGTACTTCTGGAAAAATGTGGGATAAAGATGGAAAGCCTCAAGATATGAAAGCTATAATTCCAGATAGAAGTTATGCAAAAATGTACCAGGAAATAATTGATTATTGTAGAGAAAATGGTGCATTTGACCCAAGTACAATGGGGAATGTTGCAAATGTTGGTTTGATGGCTAAAAAAGCTGAAGAATATGGCTCTCACGACAAGACTTTTGAAATTCCAGCCAATGGTAAAGTTGAAGTGATTAACCAAGCAGGAGAAGTTTTAATGAGTCATGAGGTTGAAAAAGGAGATATCTGGAGAATGTGTCAAACTAAAAACTTACCTATACAGGATTGGGTGAAGTTAGCCGTGAATCGTTCTAAAGCTACAGGAAGCCCAGCCATTTTCTGGTTGGACGAAAATAGAGCACACGATAGAAATTTAATTGAAAAAGTAAATCTTTATTTAAAAGATCATGACGCCAATGGACTTGAAATTAAAATCATGAATCCTGTTGATGCCATGCGTTATACTTGTGAGCGAGTGAGCCAAGGAAAGGATACAATTTCTGTAACAGGGAATGTTTTACGTGATTATTTAACCGACTTATTTCCTATTTTAGAATTAGGAACATCCGCAAAAATGTTATCTATAGTTCCATTACTTGCTGGTGGAGGTTTATTTGAAACTGGAGCAGGAGGTTCTGCTCCTAAACATGTGCAACAATTTGTTAAAGAAGGTCACTTACGTTGGGATTCGCTAGGAGAGTTTTTAGCATTAGCAGTATCCATTGAAGACATGGCAGAGAAAAGTGACAACCAAAAAGCGAAACTTATTGCTAAGGCATTAAATAAAGCTAACTCTGCTTACTTGAGCAATAATAATTCACCTTCTAGAAAAGTGAATGAATTAGATAATAGAGGAGCTCACTTTTATTTGGCTTTATATTGGGCAGAAGCGCTTGCTCAACAAAATGAGGATAAGGAGTTAAAAGACGAATTTACTAAGGTGTTTGAAACCCTTAATTCAAATAAGGAAAGTATTTTAAAAGAATTGATTGACGCACAAGGTAAGGCTGTTGATATTGGGGGTTATTTTATGCCTGACGAAGAGAAAGTTGCTCGTCAAATGAGACCAAGCCAGACTTTAAATACTGTGATTGACCAATAGTTGTTGAAGCTATTTGAATTTTTAGTTAACTGCTCTAAGTTATTGTTACTTAGAGCAGTTTTTTGTCTTATATTCCTTATTTTTATAAAAATCTTTATCAATGCCTAATACTGTTTTTTTATTGGTATTCCTTATTTGTGCGTTATCCTGCACTTCTTCAACAGAGCAGATTAATACCCCACGGCATCTAAGTGAAGACTTTAAGTCCTATTGGTATGATGGTGAAGCTGAAATTTCGTTTTATGAACTTTCTCAAAGTCGATATGGCGAAGAACGGAAGGGAGAGATATACCTAATTTTTGTAACTGAAGATTTTAATTCCCAACTTCAAGTCAAAACCGAAGAAAAGAAAAACACTTCAGAAAGTCATTTTAAACTGAATTGGCATCAACATTTTCTTACTGGAATTTACGACTACAATATTATGCAAAGCACTTTTCTTTCCTTAGAGAATCAACAAAATGCAACCAAATTAGTGAGTAGTATTCAAGAATGGTGTGGGCAATCTTATCTTCAACTGAATAAGCGTGCAGGTAATTTTCAAGTTAAATTGCATTCTTATTTTGAAGAAATCAATGATAATGAGTTTAGTATAGCCCAAGCGTATACTGAAAATCAGTTGATGTTAGATTTAAGAATACAACCAACTATTGAACAAATGCCACAACAAATGATACCCAATCTAACTTATTTACAACTCAACCAAAAGGAAATTAAAGCCTATCCTGTTATTTTTAAACAGACAATAGAAGCTACTCAAATAGTTACTCAAATTGAATTTCCTGATTTAAATAGAAAAGTACAGATCAAACAAAGTAACCAATTTCCATATAGAATTGAGCAATGGAAAGAAGCGATAGGAGCAGAAGAGGAGGAACAAATTTCTGAAGCTAGATTGATCAACTCAATGCGAGTAGATTATTGGAATAAAAACAAAGAAAAAGATTTAATTTTGCGGGAGAATTTAAAAACACACTAATGCTTATAGATTTTTTAAATCAAAATAAAGAACAACTTATTATTTCCATTGTATTGATCGGAATTCTAGTTATTTTTAAATATGCTTTAAAAGCAGGTACTAACAAAATTGCTAAGATTTCTGGTTTTAATGTAGGAAGGACGCGCTTGATGTTCAAGTACATCAATTTTGTATTTTCATTTTTTGCTTTCTTTACGCTTTTACTTACATGGGGAGTTGACCCTAAGGACGTAGCTTGGCTATTTTCTTCAACTTTTGCTGTGATTGGTGTAGCGCTTTTTGCTATTTGGTCTGTATTAAGCAATATTACTTCGGGGGTAATCATGTATTTTTCATTTCCTTTTAAAATTGGAGATAAAATTGAAATTCACGACAAAGACTTTCCAATAGTTGCTATTATTGAAGACATCAGGGCATTTCAAATTCATTTAAGAAATGACAAAGACGAATTAATTACCTACCCTAATAATTTAATCCTTCAGAAGTCGGTTAAGTTGGTAAGTAAAGAGGCTGAGCTTTCTGATGAAGGTTTTGATTGATTCAGTGCAGACCTTGCTGCAAGGAGTTAGTAATTAGCTGTCCGAAGTTTGTAACTTCGGACTCGCTGTCCAAAGTTCGCAACCTCGCTGTCCGAAGTTTGCAACTTCGGACTCGCTGTCCAAAGTTCGCAACTCTCACTGTCCGAAGTTTGTAACTTCGGAATTTTCACCTACAAACAACTCGCTGTCCGAAGTTTTCAACTTCGGACCATAGCTGTACGAAGATTTAGCTGTC
>JAIUMH010000144.1 GCA_022565635.1 Flavobacteriaceae bacterium
AGCCTTGGGAAGCTGTTACTTCAACTAATCAACACCTGGAAGCAGGAAAACCTTACCGCATTATGGTTAGAGGTGATAGAGAAACAGTTGATTTAAGCTCTAACGACTCTCCAAGTTCTGACGTTACATTGAGCGCCACAGGAAATTTACATACGGGTGATTTTGATGTAGAAATTTCTGATTACTCTGATAATTTCACTTTTGTTGGAAATCCGTACCAAGCGGTAGTTGACTTGAATGAGGTTAGTTTTGGTGATGACGTCAATAATTCATTTATTTATTACTGGGACGCTAGTCTTGGAGACCGAGGGGCTTTTGCTACTATTGAACTTTCTGATGGAAGCTCTACTTCTAATACAGAAGCCAACCAGTTTCTACGCCCTGGACAAGCCTTTTTTATTCGAAATAATGATTCAGGTTCTGATTTTAGTATTCAATTTAACGAGGATTCTAAAGCAGTTTCAGGCGACCAAACCCAAGTGTTTTCTAGTGAAAACAATGCGTTAAGTTTAATCAACATGCGTTTATACACTCAGGAAGCTTTTGCTAATAACTTAAAAGAACAGGATGCTTTAGGTTTGCGCTTTTCTGCGGAAGGAAATAATGCAGTAGATCATCAAGATGCTGTGAAAATGATTAATCTAGATGAGAATTTAGCGAGTCTTAATAACGACCAACTATTGAGTATTGAAAACAGAAACCTCCCTGAAAACGAAGAAGAAATTCAACTGATTACTCAGGGATATACTTCAGATAATTACATTTTTTGGGCAGACCTTCAAAACTTGCCTGAAGGCACAACAGCCTTCTTAAAAGATGCTTATACAGACGAGCTTACTGAACTTGAAAACGGAATCAATGAAATTCCTTTTGTTGCAGATAGTAGTATTGAAGAAAGTATTTCACTATATCGATTTACCATAGAATTTGATGTAGAAACTTTCTCTAATCAAGATTTTGAAAGTTTAGGAGTGGAGATTTACCCCAATCCGGTAAGTGAAAATCTATTTATCAACTTAGGTGAGCTTCAATCCAACAAAACCCACATTTCTATTTTTGATGTGGCGGGGAGAAAAGTAATTCAGCAACAAGTAAAGGCAGATGAATCGCTAATTCAAGTTGATGTAGCTCAACTTCAATCGGGATTGTATTTTGTTGAAGTTCAAGAAGACGGGAAAAAATTCACCAAGAAACTCATAAAAAAGTAAATTATGAAAAAAGCAACACTTATAATCCTCATTTTAAGTCTTTTCTTAATTCCTGATTTAGCTCAGGCATTTCAAGGAGGTTTATTTGATGATCAAATTGGTTTTGATGACCAAGTGAACGACGTTCCAGAAAGTCCAATTAACGGGTTAGTGTTTTTAGGAATGGTAGTTGCTAGTTATTTAGGGTTTTATAAGCTGAATAAACTACATTAAGCAGAATATTTTAGTTGAACAGTTGCAACAAACTTTAAGAATCGTTTAGCGCAATAATTCAAAATCTATTTTACATTTGCAATTCATGTTTAAAACAATACATACATATTATTATTACTGGTCTTTTCTACAAAGTAGAATGAGGTAATGGTATAGTGTGTATAAATAATATAATTCCAAACCCGATTCTACTAATAGAGTCGGGTTTTTTAATTGTACAAATCAAAAAACAAATGAAACAAAATTTTGAAGCTTACACTGCAGATGACGCATGGGTTTGGAAGACCTTGTTTGAAAGACAAGAGAAAAATATAAGAAATAAGTCGGCTAAGCTCTATTTAAAGGCTTTAGATGAAATGAAACCAGTACTTAACGCAGGGCAATTACCAAATTTTGAAGAGCTAAATGCTTATTTCAAGACAACAACTGGATGGCAAATTGAAGTAGTTCCTGGCTTAATTGAAGTAGAAGAGTTTTTTGATTTACTAGCACAAAAAAAGTTTTGTTCTTCCACATGGTTAAGGTCTAAGAATAGTCTTGATTATCTTGAAGAACCTGATATGTTTCATGATATTTTTGGACATATTCCGTTGTTAAGTCAACCTGTATTTTCAGACTTTGTGCATCAATTTGGAAAAGTGGGCCAACATGCCAAAGGCAATCTACAGCTTCAAAAAGAATTGCAACGTTTGTACTGGTTCACTATAGAGTTTGGAGTAATTCAAGAGGAAGGAAAAATTAAATCTTACGGAGCGGGAATTTTATCTTCTTTTGGAGAAACCAATCAAATTGATTTACAACAAGCTAATTTCTTGAACTTTAAGGTAGAAGAAATTCTTCAAAAAGAATTTAGGACAGACGTTATGCAAGAAGACTACTTTATGATCAAAAATTTTGAACAGTTATTAAGTTGTATAGACGGTCTTCAGCAAAATATGAAAAGAAGAAAGGTGCTAGAAGTGTGAAATTAAATGCATTTAAAAATAAGCCTTTAAGAATTATAATCAAATTCTGTGGTGATTTTTCATGACTTAATAATTAGGCTATTAGCAAAAAATACTTAATTTCGCACATCTTTTGAAATTCAGTAAAAATGGCAAAAAAGTTTCCAGAACATAAAGGTTTAAACCTACCCCAAGTAGCAGACGAAGTATTGGCTTTTTGGAAAGAAAACGA
This sequence comes from Flavobacteriaceae bacterium, assembly GCA_022565635.1. GTDB lineage: Bacteria > Bacteroidota > Bacteroidia > Flavobacteriales > Flavobacteriaceae > Psychroflexus. Next base: position 2,598 of record JAIUMH010000144.1, read on the forward strand.
TATCTTTCAAAAAAGTATTACCTCTAGAAATGACGCAGAAGATTTTGTGTTTTTTGAAGGGCCACCATCGGCTAATGGAATGCCTGGTATTCACCATGTAATGGCGCGAAGTATCAAAGATATATTTTGTAGATACAAAACACAAAAGGGGTATAAAGTTAACCGAAAAGCAGGTTGGGACACCCATGGCTTACCTGTTGAATTAGGAGTAGAGAAAGAACTAGGAATTACGAAAGAAGATATTGGAACCAAAATTTCGGTGGAAGATTACAATGAAGCTTGTAAAAAAGCTGTAATGAAATACACCGATGTTTGGAACAATTTAACTGAAAAAATGGGCTATTGGGTAGATATGGAAAACCCTTATATTACCTATACTTCCAAATATATGGAAACCGTCTGGTGGTTACTTTCTCAAATTTATAAGAAAGGGCTTATTTACAAGGGGTACACCATACAACCATATTCTCCCAAAGCAGGTACAGGTTTAAGCTCACACGAATTAAACCAGCCAGGGACTTACCAAGATGTAACTGATACCACAGTTACGGCACAGTTTAACACCCTAAAGGAAAGTTTGCCAGCCGATTTACAGAAGTTTGAAAACCTATTTCTATTAGCATGGACCACTACGCCTTGGACGCTTCCAAGTAATACAGCGCTTACTGTTGGTCCAAAAATCAAGTATGTTGTAGTAGAAACTTTTAATCAATACACCTTTGAACCCACGCATGTTATGCTGGCTGAAGCTTTAGTGAAAAAGCAGTTCAATAAGAAGTTTAAGGCGGTAGAAACTGAAGAAGAAATTAGTGCCTACCAACCAACTGATAAAAAGATTCCTTACCGAATAGTTCATGAAATTTTAGGACAATACTTAGTTGGAATTAAGTATGAACAACTTTTAAAATACGCTCAACCATACCATCATCCAGAAAATGCTTTTCGGGTGATTGCTGGTGATTTTGTTACTACGGAAGATGGTACCGGAATTGTGCACACCGCGCCAACTTTTGGTGCTGATGATGCACTTGTAGCCAAACAAGCTTCCCCAGAAGTTCCAGGAATGCTTGTAAAAGACGAAGATGGTAATTTGGTACCCTTAGTTGATTTACAAGGAAAATTTAGACCAGAAGTAGGAGAGCATGCAGGAAAGTTTGTAAAAAATGAATATTATCCAGAAGGTGAAGCTCCTGAAAAATCGGTAGATGTTGAAATAGCCATTCACCTCAAAGAAGCTAACAGAGCCTTTAAGGTTGAAAAGTATGTTCACTCCTATCCTAATTGTTGGCGTACGGATAAACCTATTTTATATTATCCATTAGATTCTTGGTTCATTAAAGTAACCGAAGTCAAAGAACGCATGCATGAACTGAATAAAACCATCAATTGGAAACCTAAATCTACTGGTGAAGGTAGATTTGGAAATTGGTTAGCCAATGCCAATGATTGGAATTTATCCCGCTCAAGGTACTGGGGAATCCCTTTACCCATCTGGCGAACAGAAAATGGAAAAGAAGAAATGATCATTGGTTCTGTAAAAGAACTAAAATACGAAATTTCTCGTTCTATGGAAGCTGGGTTAATGGATAAAGATCCCTATGAAGCTTTTGAAGTAGGTAATCTAAGTGACGAAAATTACAATCAAATTGATTTGCACAAAAATGTAGTAGATCAAATTATCTTAGTGAGTAAGAGCGGTCAACCCATGTATAGAGAAGCCGACTTAATTGACGTTTGGTTTGATTCTGGAAGTATGCCCTACGCTCAGTGGCATTATCCGTTTGAGGAACCTCAAGGGGGGCTATCTGCCAACTTCATTGCAGAAGGAGTTGACCAAACAAGAGGTTGGTTTTATACGCTACATGCTATAGCTACTATGATTTTTGATGATGTAGCTTATAAAAACGTTGTGTCTAACGGACTAGTATTAGATAAAAACGGACAAAAAATGTCCAAACGATTAGGCAATGCAGTAGATCCTTTTAAGACCTTGAAGGATTACGGTCCAGATGCTACGCGTTGGTATATGATTAGCAACGCCAACCCCTGGGATAATCTAAAATTTGATCTGGCGGGCATTGCTGAAGTTCAACGAAAGTTTTTTGGTACACTATATAATACGTATTCTTTTTTTAGTCTATATGCTAATATTGACGGATTTACTTACGCAGAAGCAGATGTACCTTCTAAGCAACGTCCAGAAATTGATCGATGGATTCTTTCTGAATTAAATACTTTAATGAGTAAAGTTGATAGCTTTTACAGTGATTATGAACCTACTCGTGCAACACGTGCTATTTCAGATTTTGTTCAAGAAAATTTGAGTAATTGGTATGTGCGCTTAAGTAGAAGAAGGTTTTGGAAAGGAGATTATGAGCAGGATAAAATTTCAGCTTATCAAACCTTATTTACTTGTTTAAAAACGGTGGCACAATTAATGGCTCCTGTAGCTCCATTTTTTGCAGACAAACTTTATAAGGATTTAATTACGCCAACTACTTCAACCGAAGAGAGTGTGCATTTAAGTTATTTCCCTAAAACAAATAATGAATTAATAGATGAGGTTTTAGAGCGAAAAATGCAAAAAGCTCAACAAATTTCTTCCTTAACACTTTCGCTAAGAAAAAAAGAAAAAATTAAGGTAAGACAACCATTACAGCGAATTATGATTCCCGTTTTAGATGAAGGAATTAGAGAAGAAATTGACGCGGTTGCAGACTTGATAAAATCTGAAGTTAACGTTAAAGAGATAGAGTTTTTAGATGACACTTCTGGAATTTTAGTGAAGGACATCAAACCTAATTTTAAAACTTTAGGACCAAGGTTTGGAAAAAACATGAAGCAAGCTGTACAAGCCATTCAGCAATTTGGAAGTGATGAAATTGCAAGCATTGAAAAAAATGGTGGCATAGAAATTGATTTACTAGGAGAAAAGCAGGTTATTGCCAAAGAAGATGTTGAAATCACCTCTCAAGATATTGAAGGCTGGTTAGTAGCTAGCGGAAATGGATTAACCGTTGCTTTAGATGTAAACTTAAATGATGAGTTAATTCATGAAGGAATTGCCCGAGAATTGATCAACAGAATTCAAAATTTAAGAAAAGATAGCGGATTTGAAGTCACTGATCAAGTTGAGGTTAAAATGCAGTCGAATCCAAAAATAGAAACTGCAGTTAAAGAAAATTTAGCATACATTAAGAATGAAACATTGACTTCAAGTCTTACATTTGAAACCAATATGAATGATGGAACAGAAATTGAGTTTGACAACATCAAAACTGTTTTAAAAATTAAAAAAATTTAGATTATGAGCACAATTACTAAAGTTAGATATAGTGACGAAGAACTGGAAGAGTTCAGAGCATTAATTGAAGAGAAAATTGTAAAAGCAGAAAAACAATTGGATTTATATCAGGAAGCTTTCAAAAACGGAAGCTCAAATGATACAGAAGACACCGCACCTACCTTTAAATCTTTTGATGATGGTAGCAACACACTGAGCAAAGAGGCTAATTCTGCTCTTGCTATACGCCAAGGAAAATTTATTAGAGACTTAAAAAACGCTTTAATTAGAATTGAAAACAAAACTTACGGCGTTTGTAGAGTAACTGGAAAATTAATCAATAAAGAGCGTTTAAAGCTTGTTCCTCATGCAACACTAAGTATTGAAGCTAAAAATAAGCAAGCTTAACCAAAAATTCATAATTATAATTTAAGCTTGATAAAAAAACATTGATTTGTTGGCTTGTCAAGCTTTTTTATATTGCTAATTTAATCATTTATTTAGCTATTCAAATCTGTTAACAGCATATAAAAAGTAAATTGATAAAAAACACAAACAACAGGAAAGCAATTTAAGCTTAAAGTAAAGTGATCTCATTAGAAAGGTTGTTGGGTTTCCTTTTTGGCTATTTTAGTCATTCTGTCGATTTCTGTCAGTAAATTAGCAGTTTAGCATTTTTTTAAATAATTGATCTGTGTTAGGCATGAAAATTGGATACTCTTTAATTTAAAAGCCTAATGCCTAATTTTTTTCATGTATCATTAATTTATCTTTTAAGTGCTTTAGCAACAGCACAGGAGTATAATTTTTATTCAATCCCCGCCGAATTGCTCGTAAACGCGAACACAGTTGTTCGATTGGATAGCAAAGAAGTCAACATTAAGAGATATAATGACCTGTATATAAAACGTAAAAAAGTAATTACATTTTTAGATGAGACGGCTCACAGTGCTTCGCATCAAATTTTTCATTACAACGGGGTAATTAATAATAATGCATCACTACTGTCCGGTAAAGAAAAAATAAAAATGTGTTAAGCCTTATTATTTGTG
>JAIUMH010000145.1 GCA_022565635.1 Flavobacteriaceae bacterium
CACAACCAGTATCCCCAACAAAAGTCCATCCGTTGTTGTTGATTAACTCGTCCCTGCCTAAGTCACCATAACAGAAAGTTAAGCCTTCTGCGCCTACGGTAACATTAGAATTTACATCAGCACTTTGATCACCCCAACCAATTAGGGTTGCGTCGTAATTCTCTACATCAAGACCAGAATTATTTAACATATTTAGCGCGTTGTCTATTGAAGAAATATCCCAAGCACCTAGATCTTGATTAAAGCTAGTTGAATTAAGAAACATATTGGAGAAGTTGGTTGCATTACTTGTATTCCAATTATTTAAAGGCCGGTTAAAACTGCTGGCATCTGCGAACATTCCAATAAATGAACCTACATTAGATACATCCCAATCATTTAGGGATTGATTAAACGAAGTTGCTCCTCTAAAAACTTCATTCATGAGTTGAACATTAGAAACATCCCAATGATTAATATTTTGGTTAAACGAAGTTGCCCCCCTAAACATAAAATTCATGTTAGTAACTTCACTTAAATCGGGAGCATCGGTGACGTTGATGACTAAATTACTTGCTCCCCAAAATGCACGAGCCATATTTCTCCACACTTGGTCTCCCCATTGCTCTACACTTAGAATTTTTTCTTTATCTCCTCCATTGGTATTGGTATTGCCATTATCAAAAAACATCTGCGGGAAATCTCCACATACTTCTACTTGATAAATCCCTGGAGTTGGGAAAGTAATGGTAGCAGGGCCTGTAAAGTTGGTAATTGTACAAATTTCTTCTTCAACAGATACCTCGATGATTTCTACTCTACCTTCATCTCGTTCAGTCATATCTATTTGGATGTAGCGTGTTGCATTAGTGATGGTGTAGGTATAGTTAGAAAATGAAGTATCTCCTGTAAAAGAAATCGAAAAAGGATTACTCCCCCCAGATGAATTGTATGTGCCATTTGGAATTTGAGAAGTTACAAAAGTTCTAACACCGGGGTTTGAAAACTTATACCTCACCGAAACTTGAGCTCCAGGATCATAAACCTGACCTAAGTCAATTACCATAAAATGATTTGTATTATTCATCCATGCACCATTAGAATTGTTTCCGTTATTGAGAAAAGATGCACCACTATTATCACTGCTTATTAAATTTGAATCAATTATAACACCGTCATTTTCGAAAGTTTGACAAACCTCTTCTAACACAAGTTCACGGGTTTCAGGATCATCTACTTTAGTCCAAAAAACTTGGTAATCGTAACCGCCACCTGTGGTAGGTAGGGTAATTTGATTATTGTTACTTGTTCCCGGATTCGTAGTATCCCACGTGGTAATAAAACCACCTGGACAAAAGTTGGTACATCCCTCGTTTCTACTACTGTCTATAACAGGAGCATAATCACCTTCATATTCCGCTTGTTCTACACGCCCCTCTGCGTCTATTGTTCTTGTAGCTTGAGGCCCAAAGGCTAAATCATCACTTGGGTTATCAAAAGTACCATCGGTATTTAGGTTCCCGTAATACTCATTTGCATCCGAGCAACCATCACCATCGGAGTCTAAGTCCCTAAAGTTGGCAAGACCGTCGTTATCGGTATCTAAGGGTGTAAAGCCACCACTAGCAGCAAGAGGCACTCCATTTGTATCTACACCGCCAATAAGTCTTCCGTTAGGGCCAACATCACTTGGATCTGCACCCGCTTCGATGGCATCATAAATTCCGTCGTTATCACTATCTAAGTCTACAAAGTCTGGAATACCATCTTTATCGGTATCTATAAAATCATAAATACGACCTATAAAACTAAGTCGTGAAACTAAGTCAGCAGTCACATTTGTAACTTGATCAAATCGAATGCGGACTACACCTCCGCCATCAATAATTTGTTGTTTTACTTGGTTTGTAAGAACTAAATAACCTGATCCTTGTGGGGTGCCTATCGTTGCGTCACCATAATATTTATTTCCATTAATAGTAGTTTCAGCGAGTTGGTCATTGTTGTTAGTATCTGCTGTAGCTTGATTTGGAAAACCAGGTATATTTTGAGTTAAAGTAACATTAGGGTTAGATATAACTTGTCCATTTCTGAGTGTTAATCTAAAATTCCCAATTCGGTTTCTACCCTGATGGGATGTCCACAATTTACCTTGTACAAAAATCACCTCTAAAAACAAGGAGTTGCTGTACTCTCCAGTGCTGGTGATTTGCCAATCGAAATTTTTATTTCCATCAGATTCTCTTAAAATAACAGCATCTTCACTTCTTCCAAAAGAATTTCCTGTAGATGTATAAGTCCCTGACACAACATTGTCTGAAGCATTAAAATTGAACGTAGCATTACTGTTGTTTACACGAGTAGCTTCCATGCCCATTAATTCACTCAAGCCAAAAAATCCTTCGTCTATGTCTAAAATACCATCATTATCACTATCTAGGTCACATGCGTCTGGAACGCCATCTCCATCCCTATCGGCTGAAAGGTCAATACTAGACAAAATTGTTGCATTGCCAAGCGAGAGCGAGCATCCTGTATCATTAGCATCTCTAATGCTTACTTGATATGTTGCAGGCGCTAAATTTTCAAAATTAGGTGAGGTTTGCCAAGCTCCGCTATCTAGGCGGTATTGGTAATTCTCTTGAGACGCACCTGTGGGGTTGGTTAAATTTATACTTCCTGTAAAATCAGGAAAACTGTCACAAGTAACATTTTGTGTGTTTATGGTTGCTGAGACACTGCAAGGAATATAAGTAACAACAAGCTGTGGAGGATTAGAACCTTGCCGTGAAGAAAACCTAAAGTCTGATGAATTATCCCCAACAAGTTCTAAAAGTACACCAAAATTATTACTAGGGTTACTCACCCAACCTTGAACCATGTTTGCAATAGACCAATTTTTGAATCCAGTAGAACCAATTGCAGTGCTATTAGTAGATTCAGGTGAAGCTATAAAATCACCTCCAGACCCTGAGTTCCACGATGTTGAACCAGAACTGTTGTTCCAGGTAGCTGAGTTCTCAACCCAAGAACTTGTCATCCTGTGAGCACCAATATTGGTGCCACTAGACGTATTCGTTTTGAAAACGCGCAGTGTAGCGCCTGTGATGTCTGCATTTGAAGGGATACTACTTAAATCAAATCTCATTATCATCCTTGCTCTATCTGTGCCTTGCCTGTATACATCCAATGTAGTTGAACCACCATAATTGGTGTTAGCGCTACCAGACCATAGTTCTGTATCAGCCACTGGATTTAAAGTTACAGTTACTGGTGTCTGAGCTAATCCACAAAAAGAAATAAAAAACAACACAAGACAAAGCATGCATACATTCAAAAAAGAGGAGGTGTAATTTATTTTCATAATTAAATATTTTGTAATCCTCATGTATTCAAAAATTATTTTCAGTCCTAACTTGCTGTAAATGAAAAACAATTTGAGAATAGATAAATCAAAATTTATCGTACAAAAATAGCCCACAATAGACTATTAACCAACATCTTAAAGTCGATTTATATGTAGATTTATAAGTATATTTATGTAAGCAAGAATCACTATACAAATAGAAATTATACTACAAAATAGAAATCTATTCAACTCCACTTCAGATTAAATCAAATGAAATAAACAAACCTTCAAGAAATAGCATTCATTAATATTTTTTTATGTTAAACTTAACTATATGATTAATTTTATTAAACACTATAAAAAAAAATTTTGTTGTACATTTGTCTAATAAATTGAACAGCTATGAATGTTTTATTAATTGATGACCACCCTGCCATACGGATTGGATTACAAATGATTATTGAGGATAATTTTGACGTTTCAATTATACACACTGCTCAAAACGGAATTGAAGCTACTGAAAAATTAGACTTATGTAAGTACGATTTAATCGTTCTAGATATATACTTGCCAGATACCGATACCACAAACTTATTTAGCATACTAAAACGAAGGCAACCAGACGCTTACATTACAATGTACTCCAACTATTTAGAAGAGATTTATGCAATGAACTTTATCAATATGGGAGCTAATGGTTATATAAATAAAAGTACTCCAGAAGAAGAACTTATTTTTGCTTTAAAGATCATACTGAACGGACAAATATATCTTCCAAAAAAAATTGTTGAAAAAAACAGAAAAGCCAATACAAACATTTTTGATTACACTAATCCTTTTGATAAGATTTCCAAAAGGGAGTTAGAACTTTTTAAGCATTTAATCAATGGAAAAACACTTAAGGAAATTGGTGGACTTATGAAAATAGAACAAAGCACCGTTGCTACACTAAAAACGCGGATGATGAGAAAACTTGGGGTGAGCAATTTAATTGAACTCACTAAAGTTGCAGAAGAATACCAATTTGTATAAAATAAGAGTCACTTTTGCTTTAATTTTTTAAGTTTCTCCTGTATTATTGGTAGAATGTGTAACATAACTGCTGTTTTTTTAATATGAGTTATAATTTTTTTTACGAATTAAATTCATATAGCGAAAGTCCTACCAAATAAACCACCTCTTCAAAATTTACTTCTAATTGAATTATAATAATGAAAAAATTATTTTTTTTTATATTCTTTTTATGGACACCTGTCTTTATAGCACAAGAAAATTTCAATCGATTTAGTGATTATATTCAAATGTCCTTACAGGAAAATGTTTCAGCAAACGACAGTCTAGTTTGTCAGATACCCAGTAATCTACGTATTGCTGAATTATTGACAAAAAATGATTGGAAAGTAGCAGATTTAGAAGTTATTGATTGTATTATAAAAGAAGTGACTACCTCAAAAAATAACATTAAAAATGCAATGTTGTATTATCTTAAATCTAAAGCCTATAGTGATTTTGATGATTCAGTTAAAAACGAAATGTTACGCAAGGCATTTTTCATATTCAAAGAAAATCAAGATGTAGATGGACAATTTTTTAGTTTAAATGATTTATTCTTAAATTTATTGAGTGATGCAAGTGTAGCTAGTGAATCAACTTATGAAGAAACTGAATACAAACTAAATGAATTAAAGCCACTTTATAAAAATAGTGATTTTATACCAACAAAAATAACTTTTAAAGAAACAAAACTTCGCAAAGCAATTCGTTTACGAGAAAGCCTTTCTGATGCATTTTTATTTGATATAGAGAGTTATGCTAAGGAATCAGAAAACGCATATCCTCGATTAGTAAGAAGTCTGTATAGCTCTATTGCTATTGCACATCAGCAAAAAGGAAATACAGAAAAATCTTTAGCCTTAAAACGAAAAGCTTTAAGGTTAGCCAATCCAGAAAAACAAGATTATCCATCCTATCTGATAAACATAGCGGGGTCATATTTTCATAAAAGAGAGATAGATAGCGCTATGGTGTATTTGCAGAAAGCCTACAAAATGACTCCTGAGAATCCAACAACTATATATTCATTAATTTTAAAAAGAAATATAGAAAGCAATATTGCCTCGCTGTACAGACAAAAGCAGGTTAATGACAGTGCTTATATTTACATGACCAAAAGTAAGCTTACTTCAGACGCGCTAAACAGTCTACAAATTAATGAAAAGAAACTTTTTGCGGAGAAGAAATTTGAAGTTCAGAAACGAGATCTAGAAATTGCACAACGAGATATTGAGTTATTGAAGAGAGATAAACAACGAATCTATTTAATTACAGGTTTATTACTCGTTGTCGTCGTACTAATTGTAGTAGGATTATTCTTGAAAAAATCAAGAAAATTACATCGTCAAGCAAAACAATTAGCTACCAACAGAGAACGTCTTTTACAAATTGTAAGTCACGATTTAATTTCTCCCTTACAGAGTTTTTCAATGACTGCTAGCACAATACCTAAACTTATTAAAAGAAAAAGGTTTGAAGAAGTTGAAGTTTTACAAAAATCACTAAGCACGACTATTATAGCGCTTCAAGATATGTTGAAAAACCTATTCGCATGGAATGAAAAGATGAAATCAAACACGTTAAACTCTCCTCAAGAAGTTCGTCTTTTTAATATTTCTGATGGAATAATTAGCATCTTAAACACTTATAAAGGCTTGGCTGAGGAGAGAAATATAGAATTTTCTATCCTGCTAGCTAAAGATGAAATATGGATTAACACCATACCAACTCAGTTACTTAATTTACTTCGTAACCTAATTTACAATGCTGTAAAACACAGTCCTAACAATTCATATATTGATATTGAACTCAAAGAAGAAGAGAATAGCCAAATCGTATTTGTGTGTTCTAACCTTATGCCTGAAACTAAAAAAGAAAATGCTGAGAAATTAGTAAAACTCATTAATTCCAAAAAACTACATAGCTCTTTTGCAGACGGTTTAGGGATGGAAATTATTTTTTATGCGGTTCAAATTATAGAAATTAAACTTGAAGCAAAAATAGAAAACAATAAGTTTACAATTAAATGTAAAATTCCAACAAAAATTAATAAACCTATTGCATATAAATAATTTAATTGCATGAGATCAATAGCATCCTAAATATTATTGTTTGTTCATTGTTTCCATTGATGAAAAACAAACCAAAAAAAATTATCATTCGACACCTGAATTTCTGGAAATACCTATTGATATTCAGTCAAATATAAAAATCTATTTAGCTCAAACGTGCCTGTCTGGCTAGACAGGCAGACTGAAAATTTACGGTATCTTCACTTCAAATTTTACGATAAATTTTCGATATAGCGAAAAAAAAACGGGTACGAAAAAGAAACCCAAAAATAAATAAACAGCTCTGAATTCAATTAGAGAAAGGTTTAAGCAGAAATGTCAAAAAACATTTTGCACGCTATTAGCATCAGATCATTATTTTTAAAGGCTACAATACAAATTAAATAATTTAGATTTAAAATTTTTGTACCAAAAAAACCACAGCTGTTTAAGGCTGTGGTTTTGAATAGAGTTAAAATGCATGACT
>JAIUMH010000146.1 GCA_022565635.1 Flavobacteriaceae bacterium
GTTGGGCTAAGACTCTGTTTTTAGTAAAAACTAAAAAAGTTTCGGATGCTAGTGAAACATTATTAAAGTTAAAGCCTACAAAATATATGGGATCTTCGTTTATGAAAAACTAAATTTGAATCTAAGATAAAGTTTATGAAAAAAATCAACTGGGGGATTATCGGACTTGGAAAAATGGCCACTATTTTTGCTGAAGATTTAATTCAAGTTGAGGCTTCACAACTATATGCAGTGGCTTCACGAAATCAAATAAAAGCTGATCTGTTTGCTTCAAATTATAATGCAAAAAAAGCTTATTCTTCCTATGAAAAATTGATTAACGACCCCAATGTGGATGTTGTTTATATAGCTACTCCAAATCATGCTCATTTTGAACTAACTCAAATGTGTTTACAAGCTCAAAAGAACGTTTTGTGCGAAAAACCAATGTGTCTAAATTTAGCTCAAACGCAGACTTTGGTGAAAGAAGCTAAGTTGCAAAATCGATTTTTAATGGAAGCCATTTGGACAAGATTTATGCCTACCACAAAAAAACTTCTCAATCTTTTAAAAGAAAAAAGAATTGGTAAACTTATTTCTTTAGAAGCCGATTTTGGCTTTCAAGCTAAATTTGACCCAGAAAACAGACTTTTTAATCCTGAATTAGGAGGAGGGGCATTGTTAGATATAGGTATTTATCCTGTTTTTTTGAGTTTATTATGCTTAGGAAAACCTCATAAAATCAAAGCTTTAGCTAGAAAATCATCTACTGGTGTAGATAGTTTCTGCAGTATGCTTTTTGATTATTCAACCAATGAAAAAGCCTTGTTACAATCTACTTTTGAATATGAAAGTCCAACAGAAGCAAAAATTTTTGGCACAAAAGGGAGTATAAAACTATATAGCCGATTTCACCAATCACAAGTCATTGAAATTTTTGATCAACATAGAACTTCTATTGAAGTTTTAAATCTTCCCTACCAAGGCAATGGATACATCCATGAAATTAATGAAGTGAATTCTTGTATTGAGCAAGGGAAAACGCAAAGCGAATTATTACCGCTAGAGTTTAGTGTCAACTTAGCTGAAATCTTAGAACAAGTAAAAAAAGAAATAGGATTAAGTTATAAGCATGGATAATTTCTATTCGGCAAGTACTTGCATTCCTTCTTCCAATAGCTTGTAAATCACTTGCATTTCTTTATTAGACGGTCCTTATTTTTCACTGATTTTAGGTTTGTTTCCATCCTCATTAACCACCTCAATAAATTGGCCTTCCATAGTTCTTTAGAATATGATTTTTAGTCACTTGCATATCTATTCAATTTTTAGTTTGGGGATTCCAGTAACGAAAACAGGAAGAGAACTTCTACAAGAATTCCTAAAATTTAAAAAGCTGGTGTATTATTTATAAATACACCAGCTTTTAGTTGGATTAAAATTTAGTAATTAAACTCTAACCGGTTGATTCATTATTAAATCAATATAAAGATTAATTTTATTTTTCAATTCTTTTCTGTGAGCAATGAAATCTAAAAATCCGTGTTCTTTTAAGAATTCAGCCGATTGAAAACCATCGGGTAGGTCTTTTCCGGTAGTATCTTTAACAACACGTGGACCTGCAAAACCAATAAGCGCTCCAGGCTCTGCTATATTGATATCTCCTAACATAGCAAAAGAAGCTGTTGTACCACCGGTGGTTGGGTCTGTACAAAGCGAAATGTAAGGCAATTGAGCATCTGCCAATTGACTTAGTTTAACAGAGGTTTTAGCCAACTGCATTAAAGACAGTGCCGCTTCCATCATTCTAGCGCCCCCAGATTTTGAAATAATTACTAGAGGAAGTTTATGTTTGATGGAGTAATCTACCGCTCTACCAATTTTTTCACCTACTACAGAACCCATAGACCCCCCAATAAAAGCAAAATCCATAGCGGCGACTACAAGTTTGTTTCCTTTAGAATTTCCAACTCCAATACGTATAGCATCTTTTAAATTGGTCTTTTTTTGAACTTGCTTTAATCGGTCTTTATATTTTTTGGTATCTTCAAATTTAAGGGGATCTTTTGAAGTTAGATTTTGTTCAATTTCTTCAAAATCACCATCATCAAATAAGATTTCAAAGTATTCTTTACTACCAATTCTTACATGATAATCATCTTCTGGGCTAACATAGAAGTTTTTTGCTAGTTGTTCAGAGTCAATTATTTTACCTGTAGGCGATTTATACCATAAGCCTTTTGGGGTGTCTTTTTTTTCTTCAGTAGAGGTTTGGATACCTTTTTTCTTTCGCTTGAACCAAGCCATATTTTCTTATTTAAAAGTTGATACTAAAGGGTGTTAACATTGTTGAGGTCTTCAAAAGCCTTTTTTAATCGAGCTTTAAAAGTCAATTCGCCTTCTCTAAGCCATTTTCTTGGATCGTAGTATTTTTTATTAGGAACGTCATCTCCATCAGGATTCCCAATTTGTGTATTTAAGTAATCAATTTTGCTAGTCATATAATCTCTTATCCCTTCATTAAAAGCATATTGTAGATCGGTATCAATATTCATTTTGATAACTCCATAGCCAATAGATTCTTTAATTTCTTCATTAGAAGAACCGCTTCCGCCATGAAAAACAAAATCAATATGATTGTGTCCTACGCCATATTTTTTAGAAATATACGCTTGAGAATCCTTTAAAATTGTTGGGGTTAATTTTACGTTTCCAGGTTTGTAAACACCGTGAACATTACCAAAAGCAGCAGCAATTGTAAACTGATCACTTACTTTGCTCAATTCTTCATAAGCATAAGCTACTTCTTCTGGTTGCGTATATAACTTAGAAACATCTACATCTGTGTTATCTACACCGTCTTCTTCACCGCCAGTAACACCAAGTTCTATTTCTAGCGTCATACCCATTTTAGACATGCGCTCTAAATATTTTTTACAAATTTCAATATTTTCTTCAATAGGCTCTTCAGATAAATCAATCATATGTGAACTATACAAAGGTTTTCCGTGTGTTTTGTAAAATTCTTCACTAGCATCTAAAAGCCCATCAATCCAAGGTAATAATTTTTTAGCACAATGATCTGTATGCATAATCACAGTAGCACCATAAGCTTCAGCCAATTCATGAACATGTTTTGCTCCAGAAACTGCCCCTAAAATAGCGGCTTTTTCATCATTGTTGGATAGACCCTTACCTGCATTAAATTGCGCACCTCCATTTGAAAATTGGATAATTACAGGAGAATTTAATTCGGCTGCAGTTTCTAATACTGCATTTATAGAACTTGTACCAATTACATTTACAGCAGGTAAAGCGTAAGCGTTTTCCTTAGCATGTTTAAAAATGGCTTGTACTTCTTTTCCGGTAGCCACACCAGGTTTTATATTATGACTCATAATCAATTGTTTTCAAATTAAAATAAAGGTCAAATGTAATAAAATTTAATTGTTTAAAAGGGATAGTTAATTCCAAAATTGTAAACAGCATTACTAAAGTTGTAATTTGCAAACCAATCACCGCCTTGTGGATTAGGTTCATAGGTTTTAAAGCCAACATCTACACGGATTACAAAAAAGCTTAGGTCATATCTAATCCCAAAGCCGGAACCTACTGCCAAATCTCCTAAGCTTTCAAGGCCTTGAAAAACAGCATTTTCATCCGTAACGTTATCAAATACATTCCATATGTTTCCTGCATCTATAAATACAGCCGAATTCCATGAGCCAAAAAGGTTAAAACGATATTCTGCATTTAAAGCAATTTTAAAATTAGCTTCATTAAAATCATTAACTCCACCGGTTTTTCCGGGGCCTAGGTCATAAGGTTGCCAACCTCGGTTATCATTAGGACCACCAGCAAAAAAACTTCGAATAAAAGGAATGGAATTGGCATTGCCGTAGGGAACAGCAATACCTGTGTAGGCTCTAGTGGCAATAACTCTTTTTTTATCAAAATCCCATTGCTTAATAAAACTCAATTCAGTTTTAGCATACTGTGAAAACTGAACACCAAATAAATCGTAGTTGTTATTGCTGTTTTCCTCTAAGCCTATGCTAGAGGCTAAACCAGCCAGTAAATTTCCTGCTAATTCAATTTTTCCTCTAAACTGAAAATATTCTTGATCTTCTATATTTAATCGGTTGGAATAATTATACACAAAATTTGATGCAATAATTAAATTGTTTTCTGTTAACCGATCTTTTCGTTCTAAAATAGAATTCGCTAACTGATTTTCTTCTGCATTTAATGGTAAATTTCCATCTTGCAGTTGATTGATAAATCCATCTGCACCTTCTGGAATAATTAGTTGAGATAAGTTCCCATCTTCATCTGTTTCAAATAAATTAGCATCTATAAAATCTTGATAATTTAAGGCTAAATTATTGAGTTGTGAAAACGAGTTTCCAAATACATTAAAATAATTATTCAAATTAAGGTTGTTCACAAATTGTACATTCACTAAATCTAATTGATGAGATACCCTGCTTCTAGGTTGCCACGCATAAGAAAAGCTACCCGTAAAATTCCTTCTGTCTAAACCGATATTTTGTTGTGAGCTAAACCCCAAATTTAAGGAAGTAAAAGGCGACATATAATTGGCTATAATCTTATCCGTTTTAATGGGAAAGGCAATTTTTGGCCAACTTAATCGCGCATTAGCACCAATTTCATTTACATTAAAAAACTGATCGCTAGAGCTGGCGGCGTCTCTGGATGAACCAATTATACCCCGACCAGAAAGCTCAAGAATTTCAGCTCCTTTAAAAACATTCCTCACCAATAAAGAGGTATTAAAACCTAAACCAAAATCCATGATATTACTCTGCGAAACATCATTGCTTATGGTATAACCAAATTTTTCCCTCGGGGTTAAATACACATTGGCAATCATACTTTCTCCTGTTTCATCTCTAGGATCTTCTTGGTATTGTATGTTGGGGTACTTAAATACACGCATGTCAGAAAAACGTTCAAAAGTCTGTGTGCGTTGACGTTCGCTAAAGAGTTGATTTTCTTTAATAAATACAGCATCAGTGAGTACTTTGGGCTTGTATTCTTGCTTTCCAAAAGAATAAATTTGATAGCCGTTATAATGAACGCTATCTGTAACAATAGCATCTTTATTATCTATTGAGTAATTTGTAAAAATATTAACCTCGCTAATTTTTTTTAAGCGGTAACCTAAATTTGTAGAATCTCCTTCTTGCAGACGCGTTAGATCTTCTATACGCAGGCTAATGTTTATTTTACCATTCGTTTCAATAGTATCTGCTGTAAAATTAATATGTTCACGTTTAAAGTTAAAAATTCCGTTATTCCGCATTAATCGAGTTAGGCGTTCTCGTTCCACATCAAAATCAGTAGTTCTAAACTGCTCACCTTTTTTAATGTAAGACTTTTCAATATTAGATTGGTAGATAGAATCCACCACTTTAGATTGGATATCAGTAGAAAGGCTATCAATAAAAAAAGCATCTCCAGTGTCAATTAAGTATTTAATGCTCGCCAATTGTCGGGTAGAATCCTTTTTCACTTCATGGTCAATTTCAGCATTAAACCAACCATTGTTCCAATACCAAGCTTTTAAGTTGGTTTTGGTTGCTTCTATTTTTTTCTCATCTACAATAGCTGGAGCTTCTCCTGCATTTTGAATACGTTCATTTAAGCCTATATAAGTATTTCTTAAATTTACTACTTGTTTCTTAGACAATAAATTAATTAAGCGTTTGGGGCGTTTAGGTTTTCTGTATAGCCAAGCATCAAAAACCGTATCGGGTTGCTGTTTAGCTAAATTATATACGTGTAATTTCAGTGGAGTACCAAATACTTTTGTATTAGGTTCAATTTTTAAGGTGTTTCTAAATTTTCTTGAACCTATGTTTTTTTTGTTTTCTTCAAAGTTGTGTTCAGTCAATAAAAACTCTTCATGACTTAAATGCTTGGTAGCATTGCAAGACATAAGTAAGATGGTTATTACAATAATAAATGATATTTTTGCTAAAAATTTTTCCAAGTAACTTATATCAAATTTTAAAATTATGCTCAGCAAGAACCAAACTAAGTTGATTACTAATTTGCAAAGAAAGAAATTTAGGTACAAAAATCAACTTTTTGTTGCTGAGGGCGTAAAAGTAATCAAAGAATTTTTAAAAAGTAAGTTTGAGTTACATGCATTGTATTCAACTACAGATATTTTTATTCAATCTGACCAAAAATGTGAGTTTATAACCCAAGCAGATCTCAAAAAAATAAGTTCTTTAACAACACCGCAAGTAGCTTTAGCTGTATTTAAAATTCCTCCGCCTTCAACCATTAGCTCAAGTGGAATAAGCATAGCTTTAGATGGAGTAAGAGACCCAGGAAACTTAGGAACCATTATTAGACAATGCGATTGGTTTGGAGTCAATCAACTTATTTGCTCTACCGATACCGTTGATGTTTACAACCCCAAAGTAGTGCAAGCCAGCATGGGTTCACTTACACGGGTTGAGGTTATTTACACCGATTTGCCTCAGTTTTTAAGCCAAGAAAAAAGATTGAAATTAGGCGCATTTATGGACGGAGATTCTATTTATGATACACCAATTAATGAAAAAGATTGCGTTTTAGTTTTAGGCAATGAAGCCAATGGTATAACACCAGAAATAGAAGCGCTTATTAGTCAAAAAATAAGTATTCCGCAATATGGAGAAATTCAAGCCACCGAAAGTTTAAATGTGGCCACTGCAGGGGCAATTTTAATGAGCGAAATAAAACGAAGAAGCTTTTCTCAGCCCAAATAATATACAAATAAAGTTCAATTTTTAGGAGCCAGGAACCTGCTTTCCGTTGCAAGTCCGCAAGGCTCAACCAAGATTTTTAAGCCTTTTCAAGAGCTTCCTGCCGGTCGCTTTTCAAAAGCAAAAAATCTAAGGTTTAGCCTTTTACGGGCTTTCCA
>JAIUMH010000147.1 GCA_022565635.1 Flavobacteriaceae bacterium
CACAACCAGTATCCCCAACAAAAGTCCATCCGTTGTTGTTGATTAACTCGTCCCTACCTAAATCACCGTAACAGAAAGTTAGTCCCTCTGCACCCACAGTAACATCTGGATTAACATTCTGAAAACCCCAATTATTTAGCGTAGCGTCATAATTTTCTAAACTAATAGCAGTATTGTCTAACATATTATTCATAAAAGATGCTGCTTCTATATTCCAATCTTCTAAGTTTTGGTTAAAGCTTGTTGCTCCATTAAAAAGACCAGCAAAATTAAATACACTTCCTGTGTTCCAACTTGACAAATCTTGGTTAAAAGAAATAGCATCTCTAAACATATTGTTTAAGCTCTGAATATCATCTATTCGCCAAGAACTAATATCTTGATTAAAGCTAGAGGCACCATCAAACATACCGGACAAGGCAATTGTATTTTCGTTAATTTGCCATTGATCTAAAGGCTGATTAAAAGAACTAGCTCCAGCAAACATATTATTATAAACAGTTACATTGCTAACATCCCAATCATTGATGCTAGAATTAAACTCAAGGCTTTGCGCTCCTCTAAAGGCATTAGCCATAGAAGTAACATTGGCAAGATCTGGAAGGTCTATTGCATTAATTTCTAAATTTGTTGCACCATCAAATGCACCGGCAAATGAAGTCCACTCTTTATCTCCCCATTGCTCAACGCTTAATATCTTATTTTTGTCTCCTTCATCATTAAAGTAAATACGTGGGAAGTCTCCACAAATTTCTACTTGGTAAATACCTGGTTCTGGGAAGGTAATGGTAACATCACCGTTTAATCCAACTTCTTGTCCTCTAAGCGAAGTATCGTTTACATTGAACCAAAAAACATTATAGCTATATCCACTACCTTGCGTAGGAATGGTAATTTGATTATTACCACTAGCCCCACCAATCGTAGTATCCCAAGTAGTAACAAACGGACTTGAACTCGAAGTGCCAAAAGGCATTAAATCATCAATTACATCATTATCAATAGGTTCTAGAAGAGAACCACAACGTGGCACTATATCTACACTAGCTACGTTGTTACTTAAATCAGTATCAGGGAATCGTCCTTCTATATTGGCTACAAAATTGTAGTCGAATGCATTTTCATTCACGACTGCCAAAATCTCTAAGGCTTCTGTTGATCCATTTAAAAACTCTCCCGGAATGCTCCATATACCTGTAGCTTCATCATAAGTTCCTATAGTAGTGCTAGCATCTACAAAGGTATAACCGTCAGGCAGTATTGCATCAATTGATACATCAAAATTACTTCCTACACCAAGGTTTTCTGCAGTAAGTGTAAAGGTTACTGTATCGCCAACAACCGGGAACTCGTCGTTAATTTCCATGCTAATGGCTAGATCGTTTCTACAACCTGAATTTACTTCATCATCTACAACATCGGCTAAACCTGTTCCGTCGTATCCCGCAGCAATAACCAAACCATTGGCATCTACCGCTGGATTTCCCGTTCCAAAAGTGCCGTTACCATCTGCATCTGCAGAAGGATCGTCATAATATTCATTGGCATCTGGACAGCCGTCTCCGTCTGAGTCTAAATCTAAATGGTCTGGCACACCATCACCATCCGTATCTTTTGCATAGTAAACTGTGCCTGTTGCAAAAGTTTGCCCTACTAATTCCTGACCAATAATTAGCGTATTGTTTTCTTGCCAAGTTACTTGGTTAAAACCATTAATAGGATACATTAGCTCAAGCGGATCACTCGGTGTTCTTCTTCCTAAGAAAGTTACCAAGCCATCGCTGTTGATGATTACACGAATTAACGGCTCAGCGGACATTGACCATATACTTGGAATATCGCAAGACTCGTGTTGACAATCATCTGAAACAAATCGAACAAAATTATCGGTTTCAGGAACACCTCCAATTTGGTATTGAAAATCTCTGCCATTTAAGTGGATATCTTGCCCGTTAAAATTTAAGCTAAACGAGTTATCTAATGAAGTAAAATCAATTTGAATCTCATCACCAGCGCCAATGCTTGGAATATTATTTAAAGTAAAAGAATTCCCATCAGCAATAGAAAACGGGTTTGCCACTTTCTCATCGATGTCTAAAATTCCGTCGTTATCGGAGTCTTCATCGAAAACATCGGGAACTCCATCGCCATCGGTATCAGGAAAACGTTGAACAAAAGACCTGGCTACATTATTACTTAGATCTGGGTCTGGTAAATCTCCTGAGATTTCTGCAGACATTACCATTAGAGCCGTATTAAGCGAAGTAACCTCAGCCTGAATAGTTAAACTTGCAGTTGCCCCCGCAGCTGCATCACCCGGAATAGTCCAAATTCCTGTTGAAGAATCATACGAACCGAAACTAGGAGTTGCACTTACAAAATCTAAACCAGGAGGTAATAAAGCGGCAATTTCTACTCCTGTATTGGTTGAAGCTCCAAGGTTAGCTGCATCTATCGTAAAAGTTATGGTGTCTCCAAAATTTGGTGTATCGTTATCTACGGCAATATCTACAGAAAGGTCTGAAACTCGAGTTGAGAAGGAAATTTGCCAACCATCACCCGAGGGATCCGTTGTATTTGTAGCCCATTGTCCCGTTCCATCCCCTCTTAAGAAAGTTCTAAAACGAACACTAGTTATATTCTCTCCTTGAAGTAGCACAGACCCAGAACCACCATCAGGCCCTTCAGCACCAGGAGAAGCTTGAGCATGGTTGATCTGGTTGTTACTAACAACAAAAACAGGAGAACCTGAAAGTCTTTGCAATGTAACAGGAGAATCAGAATCTATTAAATCCAACTCCACAGACATTAATGTACCTGCCGCACCACCCAAACCACCAATATGCAAAATAGGGTCTGTTAAGGGTGTATTAAATTGAATAAGCATATCTGCCATTCTCACCCTTTGATTAGTTGGTATATTTGCTATTCGTAGAGGTGTAGAAATTGTTTGTATTGCTAATGCACGGTTTTGGGTAACTGACATACCTGTGCCAACAACAGAAGCAGAGGAAGTAAAATATTGATCTATTGGATTCCCAAAAACATTTAAGGGGGCATAAATTGGCGCTCCTCCATTTGCATATCCTAAGACAACAGCTGCATTAGGAGAAATACCTGCAAAATTGTACTGCTGATCAACCATAGATACGGTTGCTTCTACGCTTGGGCTATACGTTTCAAAAGTATTAGCCGAAGGATTGTTTGTATTGTTTGAAAACTGCACCGTAGCAGAGGTTACCGGACCATTTCCTGTTGGATTATTACCCACAGAAGACAACTCTAAAACAGCTTCATCCGCTAAATTAGTTTCAACATCATACGTCAAACGTACACGACCGCTACCTCCTGTACCACCACTAGGCGATCCTCCAAAAGCACGTCTTCTTGCACCTCCTCCTCCTCCTCCGGGAGCTTGACCGTTTCCTCCATTACTTGACCCTGATGTTACACCATTTCCTCCGTTTCCACCACCAGCCGGGGCAGTTGCGCCTGTTGATGAGTTTACCACAGAGTTTCCATTAGCTGCAGTACCAGCGGATGAACCACCGCCACCACCATTATTTTCTCCAAAAGCATTAGAGCCATTACCACCACTAAAACGCACATCACCAATTCCGGCTGATGCTGCACCACCTGTTGCACCTGTAACTGAGTTATTAGGAACAGAATTGCCTCCAACAGCTCGAACAAACACTGTTGAATTTAAGCTAGCCTGAGATGCACCACCTGCACCCGTCCCTGACGAGCCCCCACCGACAGTATAAATAATTTGTTGACCGGGGGACACATTTACTACTTGGCGCGAATACGCACCACCACCACCACCACCGTATTGGCTACTTCCAGATGTTCTTGACCCTCCCCGGCCACCGCCACCCCATGTTTCGACGGTAATTTCGGTAACTCCAGCGGGAACGGTAAACGTTCCTGTGCCAGGTGTATTAAAGGTTTCTACGGTTTGGGCTTGAAGTCCTAGCGAAAACAACAAGAAAAAAGATAGTTGTGCAAATAGTGTAAAGTAAGTAGATTTTTTCATAATCATGCATTTTATAAATGCAAAATTAATAAACTGCTTGTAGTTATTTATTGAAAACTAAGTAGAATGTTTTCTACAAAACAACCACAATTCTTTAATTTTCAGCAAAATAAAACCAGAAAACACTTACCAACAATAGCTTTTTAAGAATTTCAGTCAATTTTAAAAAATATACTCCTATACAAAAAAATGAACTTTATGTGTCTTCAAAAAATTAAAAAGCTTCTTACTTTGTACTCATAATCAAACTTAGGTTGATTTGTTTTAGTTACTTTTGAATTTTATATAATAAGGGTAACAAATGCAAAATAAAATTTTCCTGTGTAGGTACTTCTCATTTCAAAAGTCGGTTTTTTTTACACCTATTCCACAAATTTGTAATACTTGTTTTTTGGTTTTTTTGTTTGTATTGCTTACCAATCTTAATTTAATCCACGCACAAAATAAAAAAATTGAGCTTTATAAGGATTCCGTTAAAACAGCTAGTAATGATTCGCTAAAAGTCCACTATCTAATTAAGCTTTCCAGAGAAATTCACCGCAAGGCACATGATACCAAGACAGAGTACACCTATGCTAATGAAGCTGTAGAGCTTGCGCTTCAATTAAATGATACACTTAATTATGCAAAGGCTTTGGATAATTTAGGACTGCTTCATCGGTATCATGAAGATTATACGCAAGCGCTTCACTTACATAGCAAAGCATTTGAACTTGTAGAAGACAAAGATGTACCCTACATCAATTTAATGATTTTTGCCAATAATGCCGGAGTTGCTGCTCGGTATAATCAAAATTATGATGTAGCAGTAAATTTTTACTTAAAGGCCTTAAAGCTTGCTGAAGAGGAAAACAGCTTAAAAAACATTGCTATATCTTGTAACGGATTAGGAAATACACTAGCGCATATACCTGGAAGAGAACAGGAAACCATTGCTTATTTTGAACGGTCTTTACAAGCAGAAAAAGATCGTAAAAACAGCTTAGGGGTAGCTATGAATTATCTTTCTATTGGTGATTTTTACACCAAGCAAAGAGAATTTAGTCAAGCTAAAAAATACTTGTATGAATTGCTGGCTATAAATCAAGAACGTGAAGATGTGTTTGGTTTAGCTATTACGGAAGAATTTTTAGGAATTGCATACTTAAGCGAAGAAAAAGATATACAACAAGCCATTTCTTACTTTGAAGCTTCCTTAAAAAAGTTTAATCAGCTTAATAACTTGCATAAAAAAGGAGAACTTTTTTCCTTGTTAGGAGAGGCATATCTGAAGACAAACCAGCCCCGTACAGCTCAGGCCTACTTTGAAAAATCGCTTGATCTTGCTCAAAAAAACCAACAGCTAGGCTTGATTAAAAACAATGCATATACCCTATCTGAAATGAACGAAGAAGCTGGGAATATAAGCGCTGCATTTCAATTATATAAAACAGCTAAAGCAGCAGAAGACAGCTTACAAATGAACGAGCAGCGGGTAAAAATTGAAGCCTTAACAGGTTCATTTAACTTAGAGAAAAAAGAAAACGAAATTGAGTTATTAGAAAAAGAAAAAGCCTTAAAAGAAGCCTTGGTTAGTTCGCAAGAAGAGCAATTAGAAAAACGCAAACTCACCACCGTTTTATTGGCCTTGGGTTTTGGACTAAGTCTTGTAATTGTCTTTCTTCAGATTAGAAATTACAGAATTAAGAAGAAAAGCAATGCGCTTTTAATGGAAGAAGAAAAGCAAAAAATGCAAGCTATTTATGACAGGAACCTTGCGCAAGCTGAAATTTTGGTTTCTAGACTAAGAGTTAATCCTCATTTTCTTTTTAACAGCCTCAATGCCATTACATACCTTATGCAGAGCCAACAAAATGCAAAGGCTATAAAGTATCTAAAAATTTTTAGCAAATACACAAGAATGGTATTAGAAACTTCTAAACAACAAGTCATTTCTTTAAAAGAAGAGCTTCAATTGGCTAATTATTACTTGCAATTAGAAGAAAATCGTTTTGAAAAAGATTTTGTATTTGAAATTAATGGACTTGACTTTAACTGCACAGAACACATTAAATTACCCCCTATTTTACTTCAACCTTTTTTAGAAAATGCCATTTGGCATGGGTTATTATTATCCAAAAAAGAAGTAAAAAAAGTAAGTATTTCTATTGAAAGCAAAGCTGATGCAACATTTATTTACATTGAAGACAATGGCATAGGTAGAGATCAACGAAAAACCTATAACAACAATAAAAAGCATAAAAGTATGGGAATGCAAATTACTAAGGAACGCATAGACTTGTATAACAAAACCCATGAAAATTCAATTCAATTTGAAATTAATGACTTAAAAGATGCTAACGGAAATGCCATTGGTACTCAAATTGCTTTTTTGATTAAAAATCAGTAAAACAACTAATTGAAAAGTAATTCAATTTGGTTTAGTCTTATTTAAAATTTAATTGGTAAAAGAAATAAAATTCTTGAGCAAGCCTCTTATCATAATTGCTTGATTTACCCAAATGGAAGGATAATACCATTTATCAATTGAAATTACCGCAACAAAACGCCCTTTTCTCCTTTCTGTTTCATTATAAAAAGGAACCATAGATACAGCTATCCTTGATTATTCTAATTTACATAAAGAAAAAATCTTTTCCGAAACGGTCGGGACAGGCTATTTTCTTTTACAGTAATTTCAAATAATAACTGG
>JAIUMH010000148.1 GCA_022565635.1 Flavobacteriaceae bacterium
AACATAATACTCATTTTATGTTAAAAGTAACAAAATAAAATGAATTAAGTAGAGAAAAATAAAGCAACTAATGTTAATTAACATTTGAAAAAAAGCGAAGAAAGACCTTTATTCTTTGTTTTTTGAATCAATGAGAATGGTCACTGGTCCGTGGTTTACTAAATCTATATCCATTGAGGCGCCGAACTTACCAGATTTTACAGTTAGTTTTGTCTGCAGGCTAAGTTCATCTAAAAAATTAAGATACAATTCTTCAGCCTTTTTAGGAGAAGCAGCTTTTATAAAACTTGGGCGGTTGCCTTTTTTGGTGGAAGCGTGAAGGGTAAATTGACTTACCACTAAAAACTCTCCGTTAACCTCCTCAATTGAAGCATTGATGGGGTGTTTTTCGTCAGGAAAGATTCGCATATTCACTAACTTTTTTACTAGCCACTTAATATCTGATAAATCATCATCTTCTTCTATTCCTAAAAGCACAACCAAACCTTTACTTATTGAGGCATACAGTTGATTATTGATAACTACTTTTGCTTTATTTGCCCGTTGAATTACTAATCGCATAAAACCAATAATTTACTTTTCAGCATAAATATCTTTTCTGTAATTTTCATCTTCGCCGTTCAAAATTTGTAAATAGCTTTCGTATCTTGAAAGCGCAATTATACCTTCTTCAACAGCATTTTTAATAGCGCATTTAGGCTCTGAAACATGTAAGCAATTATTAAATTTACATTGGTGTTTAATGGCAAAAAATTCTGGGAAATAATTAGTTAATTCATGCTTTTCTATATCCACAACTCCAAATCCTCTAATTCCTGGAGTGTCTATTATTCTCCCACCAAAGTCTAGTTCATGCATTTCTGCAAATGTGGTGGTGTGTTGCCCTTGAGCATGTTGTAATGAAATGTTGGAAGTTTTTATATTAAGACCGGGTTGAAGCGCATTAATTAAAGATGATTTACCCACGCCAGAATGACCAGATAACATACAGGTTTTTTCTTTCATTAACTCTTTCACCAAATCAATTTGCAGACCAGTTTCTGCAGCTATTCCATGGCATTCGTAGCCTATATCTCGATATAATTCTGCCAAAAACTTTAGTTCTACTTTTTCTTCTAAAGAGTACGTATCCATTTTATTAAATAACAGAATAACAGGTATATGGTAAGCTTCAGCAGAAACCAAAAAACGATCAATAAAAGTAGTTGAAGTAGGTGGATTATTATAGGTCACCATTAGAAAAGCCACATCAATATTTGAAGCTATGATATGCGTCTGTTTAGAAAGGTTAACGGATTTTCTAATAATGTAGTTTTTACGTTCTTCAATGGCTTGAATTACCCCTATTTCTTCATCTCCTTTTTTTTCAATTTTCAAATCAACGTAATCACCAACAGCAACTGGATTTGTGCTTTTAATCCCTTGAATTCTAAATTTCCCCTTTAATCTTGATTTGATTAATTGACCTGTTGCAAGCTTCACATCATACCAACTTCCTGTTGATTTATATACTAAACCTCTCATTTATTTATCATCTGTTTATTTTTTGCTTTAGAATTATTCAAGAACAAAGATATTTAATTTTTTAACTATCTATATACAAATCCATTTGCTTATTCAAATCTTAGTGAATTAGCCTTATTAAAACTACAATCATAACCATTTCAATCAACTACAAAACAGCACACTCTTTACTTCCTGTTTTCTTTGAGCAACTCAGGAAATTTTTCTTTAAATTTAGCTAACCTAGGATTGGAGACTTGCCTAATATAAGAATTATTGGGGTTTCTTTTTTTGTAATCTTGGTGGTAATCTTCAGCTACCCAAAATATTGTGAACGGCATTACTTCAGTAGCAATTGGTTTTGAGTATTCTTTTTGCAATTCTTCAATTTTGTTTTCAATTATTGATTTTTGATTTTCATTTTGATAAAATAAAATGGAGCGATATTGAGAACCGTGATCAGGCCCCTGCCCATTTATCTGAGTTGGATTTTGAGACCCATAGTAAACATCTACTAAAGTAGAAAAACTTACTTTTTTGGGATCATAAATAATCTCTACAGCTTCTGCATGGCCGGTCTTACCCGTATTACTAGATGCATAAGTAGGATTTTGGGTGTGTCCACCTGCGTATCCAGATATAGATTCTTCTACTCCGTAAACCGATTCATAAATTGCTTCTACACACCAAAAACAACCACTAGCAAAATAGGCTCTAGCTAAGCCATTTTCTAGCGGAACCTCTACAGGCTCTTGATTTATTTTTTCTTTATCAGGAGATTGAGCTTCAGAACAACTACTAAACAAAGTCAATGATGAAAACAAAAATATTTTTAAAAATCTAGAAATCATTTTTTTATTGTAAATTTAAAAAAGCCTCAGATAAACAAAAGCTTATTCAAGATTTATTAACAACAATAATAGCTGTTGAAAAAGACTTCTTATTCAATGTTAATTTAAGTGACTGATTTTTTCTCAAAAAACCAAATGATAAAACTGTAGTAACCAACAAAATAGGAATGGCAATTGGTAAATAATCAATAGGTAACCAAAAAGTAAAAAGTGAATTTATTTTTACTTCTTCATTAGAAGGTTGATACAAAATACGCACTTTTTGACCTTCTTTAAAAAATTCGAAAGAGGCTTTTGGTCCTTGAATATGCTTCACTTCTCCTTCGTGTTCAAAAGCAATGATAGGGATAATTGTTGCGTATTTAGACTTCATCTCTTCCGTAACTTTTAAATGGCTTGAAGAGGAATTAAAAAACTGAAAATCTTGCTTTATTACTTTGCCTTCAAGCTTTTCTGAAGTTGCATAAAAGTAAAGCTGATCAGCCAAAATGCCAATAAATAACAGGATAAAAACTGTAATAAAACACTGACCACGACTTAATTTAATTTGCATCCAACGATTTTTATCAAAATTAAAATAAATATAATGTATTTTGTGTTTTTTGATAAGTAATTAACCTCTATTTTAATCAAAAAAGGATAGAACTTATATAGAATTCAGTAAAAATTTAAATTATGATTGGTTATATAAACATACGTGTTTGTTTTTTATATGTTTTATAAGCCTTAAATTTATTTGCTAAAAGTTGTTCTTCATAGCGTGCTTTTTGATGAATCAATACGAAAAAAGCGCTGGCAATTAAAAGTTGATAATAATTTCCGTTAGAACAAGCCCAAGCAAATAAAAATAAAATTAAGCCCGTGTAAATTGGATGTCTTGACCATTTGTAAACACCAGTAGTTTTTAGGGTAGCGTTCTTTTTTGGACTTGGAAATGGTGATAGTAAATAATCAAAACTAATTAGGGCCAACAAACTAAAAGTCAACCCTATAAATGCTATGAGTCGAAATAAAATTTTAAAATCATGAGAAACATCAAAACTACCTAAAAGTACAGGTAACAAATAGGCTACAAATAAAGCTATTTGAAGTCCTAAAAAAATATAATCTTTATTTTTATTAGTCATGATGATAAGGTAAATTATGAAGAATACTAAAGGCTCTGTAAATTTGTTCTATAAAAAACAATCTAACCATTTGATGAGAAAAAGTCATTTTAGAGAGTGCTATTTGATCATCGCTACGTTTTTTCAAAGCTTCATCAAATCCATAAGGACCTCCAATTACAAAAACTACTTTCCTAGAACCAAGATGTTGTTTTTTAGCCACCCATTCTGCAAATTTTCTAGATGTAAACTGCTTTCCATTCTCATCCAAAAGTACCACAAAATCAGAAGTATCAATTTCTTTTAAAATCAGTTCACCTTCCTTTCTTTTTTGCTCTAATTGAGAAAGTTTTTTAGTGTTTTTAATGTCAGGAACAATCTGCCATTGAAGCTTAGCAAAGCGTTGCAAGCGTTTCTCATATTCTTTCATCAACTTCCCAAGAGTATGGTCATCGGTTTTACCTACGGCTATAATTTTTAATTGCATTTATTTGTGAAAATTAAAGAAAGCTTTGGTGCTTAGAACTCCTAAATTTTTAAATACTTGGGGTTTTGATTTTAAAATACTGAATTTGAATTTTCAAAGCCCACAAATTAATGTATTTTTGTATTTAGTAGCTAATGTTTAAGCCTTTCTACTTATTCAACAAAAATAAGAAGTTCATGATAAATGAAGCACAATTTAAAAAAGAAATAGATTTAATTATAAATAACGCATTACGAGAAGATGTTGGTGAAGGAGACCATTCCTCATTGGCCTGTATTCCATCAGAAGCCTCTGGAAAAGCTCACCTATTAATTAAAGAAGACTGCGTAATTGCTGGCTTAGAATTTGCCGAATTGGTTTTTAAAAAAGTGTGTCAAAAATACACAATAAGCTTTTTAGTAAACGAAGGTGATGTTGTAAAAAATGGAGATATTGCTTTTATTGTTGAAGCTAATAGTCAGGAAATTTTAAAAGCTGAACGATTGGTACTCAATGCTATGCAACGCATGAGTGCAATAGCTACCAAAACAAGAAAATTTGTTGATGAGCTACATGGAACTTCTACTCAAATTTTAGACACCCGAAAAACAACTCCTGGTTTTAGAGCACTAGAAAAATGGGCCGTTAAAATTGGTGGTGGCGTAAATCACAGGTTTGCACTTTATGATATGATTATGCTTAAAGATAACCATATTGACTTTGCTGGTGGAATTCCTGAAGCGATTCAAAAAACAAAAGCATACTTAAAAAACAATCATCTTGATTTAAAAATTATTGTTGAAGCCAGAGATTTAGATGAAGTGAAAGCTATTTTAGATGCTGGTGGCGTTTATAGAATTTTATTGGATAATTTCAATTACAAACAAACGGAAGAAGCAGTTCAGCTAATTAATCATCAATGTTTAACTGAATCTTCTGGTGGAATAACTTTAGAAACTGCTAAAGCTTATGCACAATGTGGAGTAGATTTTATTTCTAGCGGAGCACTCACCCACTCTGTGTATAATAAAGATATGAGCTTAAAAGCTATTTAAATTATGGCCAAAGACGCTATAGATGAAACCATAAGTAGTATACCCATAGTTGGGGAAATTGCCTCGTTTACAAAAAGAGTAAAACTCCCAAAAACCGAGGGACTGAGCTTATACGAACTATTAAAACTCTATACTTTTGGAATTATTAAAGGAACCTTTTCTAGCAGAGCAAGTTCCATTGCTTTTAGCTTTTTTATTGCTATTTTTCCATTTTTACTGTTTTTGCTAAACCTTATTCCTTTCATCACTTTTATAGATGATTTTCAAGAAGAATTACTTTATTTTATAGAAGAATTACTCCCTCCGCAAACCTCTGGCTTTTTTGAAGATATTTTTTACGATATTGCCAATAACCCAAGAGCTGGTCTGCTTTCGTTTGTATTCATATTATCCATTTTCTTAATGTCTAATGGAGTAAATGCAATATTTACAAGTTTTGAATATTCGTATCATACAGAATTTAACCGAAGCATCATCAGGCAATACCTTATTGCCATGTTTGTATCTATAATTATTGCTATATTACTTTTAATTACAGTAATTTCTGCCATTTACCTTACTTATATCATAAATGATTTAAAAGACATGGGGGTTTACTTAGATGATTTGTATTGGATTAAATGGGGCCGAACAACAATATTGGTTGTCATGCTTTTTATTGGTATTTCTATTGTTTATTATTTTGGGACAAGAGAGAGCAAAAAATCTAAGTTATTTTCGGTTGGCTCTTTTTTTACAACTCTATTAATTATTTTGACCACTTTTTTATTCTCCATCTACATTGAAAATTTTGCTAGCTATAACAAAATTTATGGTTCAATTGGTGCGTTGTTAATTTTGCTGTTTTACATTTGGTTAAATTCTAATATATTTCTCTTGGGGTTTGAGCTCAATGCCTCCATTTATAAATTGAAACGAAAAAAAAATTCAAAATAATTACATGAAAAACAACGCTTTAATTTTATTCTTCATTTTATTTCAAATCAATTGTTTTTCGCAACATCAAATTAAAGGAGTTGAAATACCTACTTACCTAGAAGCTAAGGGAATTAATCTAGAACTTAAAGGCGCCGGTGTGAGAACTTTTATGTGGATGAATATGTATGTAGGCGGAATATACCTTGAAGAAAATCAAAAAATATCACCAAAAATTATTGCAAAAGATCAAAGTATGGGGTTAAGGTTGCAAATTATTTCAAGTCTTGTTTCAAATAAACGGATTATTCAAGCTTTAGAAGAAGGATTTGAAAAAGGTGCAGAGGGAGGTTTAGCTTCTTTACAGAACCGAATAGACCAACTTATTGATTTTTTTGAAGAGGACATTCAACCAGGAGACAGCATTGATTTGATTTATAAGAACAATGAGATATCATACACACACGTTTATAGAAATGCTAAATACTTAGGAAAAATTGAAGGCTACGACTTCAAAAAAGCGCTTTTTGGAATTTGGATTTCTGACCAACCAGCCGATGAAAAAATGAAACAGCAAATTCTTGAAGGCATTTGATTTTTTTTAAAAAAGTTTGGATTGTTTTTTGCTGAATAAGGCAGTTAAAACAAACACTTAGAATACCAAGCAAATTTCAATTGAATCATTTTATGAAATGAATAGTTAAATTGGAATTAGCCCAGATTGAAG
>JAIUMH010000149.1 GCA_022565635.1 Flavobacteriaceae bacterium
CGAGGTAGAATGTTCAATTAACCACTGAACCCGCTTTTTTGCAAAACCGCTGTTATCGGTTCGGTGTTCTTCTTTCGTCCTGTCTGTCAGTCGGTTGTGCGTTGGCTTTGCAAGCTCTTTGACAAAGCTTTGGTTGTAGCGTTGGCTCGTGCGGCTTTGGCAATGTGCTTGCAAAATGCGTTGGCTTATTGGTGTTGGCTTATTCATTTACTGAAATTTCTTTGATTAAGTCGACTATTTTGTTGTTACTGAACTGTGTCCTGAACTCAATTTTTACTTTGCCGTCAAAGAATTTTTCAGCGTGTTTGATTTTAAACTTTTCTTCCTGACGCAGATCGTCTTTACTGTTTACGTCTTTTGTCTCTACGATGAAATTTAGTTTTTGCTCTCCATCTTTGAATTTCAAGACATACGCAAAGTCAGGTGAGTAACTTTTGCCACCTGCAACTGGAATTTTAATTGAGTTCTTTGGAATCTTTGTAAAAACAATTACTTCCTTAATCTCTGATTTTATATTCGTTTTTTCTAAGTCTGAATCGTAATACAATTCGTCAAAGAAGTAAGAGTTTGCAACATCTTCGTCAGAAAACAAAACTCCAACATCAGAAGCAGAAATTTCATTCAGTACATTGCCTTTCTCGTCTGTTAGTTTTGTTGGGTGAATGCTGTTTGAAACTTTTTTATATTCAATCGAATACTTATCAAAGGCTTGTGTCATTAAGAAAAAATCAAAATTCTGTTTGATTACCCTTAATGTTGTTTGGTTGAGATACTTGTTTATGTCTGTGCCTGCGTCAATGATTGATTGGTGTAGCGTTATTATGTTAATGTTTAAAATCTTTGAAAGTTCTTTCAAAAAGTCGCTGTATTTCAAAATTGAAATAGTTGAAGTCTTACGATTGTAAACTGATTCGGGCTCGCTTACTATTGCTTTGTTGTCCTTGATTTCAACTTTTGAAATTCTCTCGTTGATTCCGTCAGAAGTGAAATTGTCTTTTTGTTCTTTAAGAAAATCTGTAAACAAAGTTTTGAAGTTTGCTTCGTTGTCAAACTTGTATTCAAGGATCACTTTTTCGTTCAGTTTTTCCCAAAGGTCTTTCAGTTCTTGGTATTTCTCTGTTCTTACAACTACTTTCTTTTTTGGGTCTGTAGCTTTGCGAACCTTGTTAGAATTAACGCCTTCAAAAATTCGCGGATAGTTTTGTTTAATAAAATCGAAACCGCCTTGTAAAAACTTTCTAGAGAAGTCAATTACCTTGTCTTCCATTGTCAATTTATGGAGTAAACTGTTTTCATCTGCAAACTCATATTTTTCAACGATTTGCTTAATCATATTATCAGTAAGTGAAACTGGAGTTTCATCAATGGAAATTGCTCCTGATTTTTGATTAATCTCTCCCACCAAATCATCAATAAATTTGCTTTCGGTAAAGTCCACAAAGTAGTTGAGATAAAACTGTTCGTCTTTTACACGATTGCCGAATTCGTTCACTGGCAAACGCAAACCACGACCAACTTCCTGCAATTTTGAAATTTCACTGCCACTGCTTCGGAGTTTACAAATCTGAAATACATTCGGATTGTCCCAACCTTCACGCAAGGTCCATTTTGAAAAAATAAATCGTCTCGGGTTTTCCAAATCAAGCATTGCTTGTTTGTCGTGCAAAATTTCGTTTATCTCTTTTTCAATGGCTTCGTCTTTTTCTGTATTGTCTTTTGAAAAATAACCAGCGTGTGTTATTGAAAGGTCAAGCAAGGTTTTTTCAAGGTATGCTTTGTAAAAAACATCCTTTTCGGTTTTCAGAAGTTCCTTTATTTCCAATTCAATGTATTGTTCAACGGTTTTTCTGATATATCCTTCCTTATTTCGGT
Source organism: Flavobacteriaceae bacterium (assembly GCA_022565635.1). Taxonomy (GTDB): domain Bacteria; phylum Bacteroidota; class Bacteroidia; order Flavobacteriales; family Flavobacteriaceae; genus Psychroflexus. The sequence goes on from JAIUMH010000149.1 coordinate 1,873, forward strand.
ATTCGTCTATGTTGTCAATAAAAAACAGCGTAAGCGGCTTTATCTTTACTTCTCTTTTAAGCAATGATTTCTCAATTTCAAAATGGTGCTTGATTGCTTTTTGAATCATTGTTTCCTGCAACTTTTCAGCATACGAATAAGGATTGATTTTATCACCCTTTTTCATTTCTAAACCATTGGTTAAAACAACCGTGCTTTTATTCAAGTTCTCAATTCCCAAATCAGACATTTCGGGATGAATCTTTTTCAGACTATCCTTTTTAGAAATTTTTACAGTTTTTTTCTTGTTGTTTTCTGTTAATTCAAAACTGGCTTCTGTGCCATCAGAATCAATAAACTTGACTACTGCATTTTTGCCACTTTCAAATTCTGTGATATGCCCAATTACACCTTTCACCAAATTTCTATTGAATGAATCAACTGCGGTTAAAGTATAAATTAAATTATGATAATCTTTTACATAACTGTTTTCCAATTTTCCAGTTAACGGATTTCTTTGTTTTATTTTTTTATCGGGAAAAGTTGCACCATATCGCAGAATAAATTGGGGTTTCATTTTTTGAATGTTTTCCCAAGTTCTGTTGCTTGTTCCGAACTTGTGAGGTTCGTCAATAATCATAAACGGTTTTAATGCCGCAATAGCATCAAATGGGATGGTATATTTATCAAATAATCCTTTATCGTAACTTGCTCCAAGTGTGTATATTTTTTCTCCTGTGGCATTATCTTTTTTAGATGCAGTAATCATACCTGCATTGATAATCATAACTTGAATACTGTTTTTTTCAAAGTTTCCGGCATTTACAAAACTGGTTACTGCCGGTGGAATGAACGACTTTTTGCTCTTACTGTTTTTCTGACTTTCAACAATGTGCAAGTGAAGCGTTTTTCCGTATTGTTCTTTGAAATGCTCACGGCTACTATCAGATTTTAAAAAGTCAATTGTTCCAGCTTTGATAGACAAAGTAGGCACAACAACAATGAATTTGAAGATGCCGTAATTTTTATTGAGTTCAAAAATAGTTTTGGTGTAAGTGTATGTTTTGCCTGTTCCAGTTTCCATCATTATATCAATGATGTTGCTGTTTCGCTTTATTTCTTCGTTTACTCCATTATCTTCTTGAACTGCTCTTATGTTTTGCGGATAAGTTCTTTCCGTCGTAAAATCAAATTCAGGATTGATATAGTTTTTATCCGCTTCCGTTGGCTTAACAAGGCTAATATTCTCAAACACGGCAATAGTGCTATCTACTGCGTGTGATTGATGGTTCAGGTTCTTCTCAAAATTAAATCCCTTCATACTAATACCTTGTTATAAAGTCAATGTCGCTTTTTTTCTTGTTGTTGTAAGTTTTTACGTTTTCAGAAATCTCTCGTAAACTCTTACTTTCCAAGTGATAACCAAAGGCGATGATGCTTTTAGGTTCAAAATGTTTGTCTGTATCAATTTTTTCCAAAAGAGCTTTTAGACTTTCGGTAGTAAAACCTTTGTTCATTAAATACAATCTGCCGTTGCCGTAAGAAGCGGTGTAACCGCTTAAATCAACACTTTCTAAATCTTCTGTCAATGCTATGCCGTCATACGTTTTCCAAGTAATGAGTAATGCTTTGATGTCATCTTCTGAAAGTTTACCCACATCAAACAGCGTTTGCGAACTATCAAACTGCTCCGCTTCAAAATTGTAATCTTCCCAAATAGGAGAAGTCTCAAAAATTTTGAACGTGTTTTGTGTTTTGCAATTTTCTAATTTTTTTATTTCCGCTTGGGTTTCTTCTGTGGGCAGTTCAGCTTTAAGTTTTGTTATTTTCTCATCAAGACCTGCATTGATTTTTCTTGCTGCTCTTAATAACCTTTCCTTCGTTATTTCAAAAATAGTAGGTTCGGCTTTGAGTTCATTTTTTACAAAGCTATAAGCAGTCTTATTTTTGTTTGCATCAATTTCTTCGGGTAGTTGAACTAAAATAAACTTTCTACAACCACCATCTTCAGCATTCAGTTGCATTACAGCATCGCCACTGGTACCACTGCCAGCAAAAAAATCAAGAACTACATAATTATTAGCTTCAAAATAACTACATAAATATTTAATTAATGTAGTAGGTTTGGGGTAATCAAAAACAGCTTTACCGAAAAGCGAAGTAACTTCAGCCCTTCCTTGAAGTACATCAGCTACCTTATCGTTTGGAATTATTGTATTTGGTGCTAAAATGCTTGTTTCAACTTTTTTTGTATAAGGCACAAAACCATCAGTTTTGATTATGATTCTTGTATCCTTACTTAATTCCTCCTCTAAATAAGTTTGACCCCAAATCATTCTTCCTTTCAATCCAAAATCATTAATAATTCTCCCATCCTTTACTTCAACATCATTTAGCAGTTCGTATCCCGATGATTTTAAACCTTTTGGATATGTTCCGTTTTCTAAATGCGTTTCGACAATATTTGCCTTGAAATTTAAAACTCCTTCATTCATTGAGTTTTTGGTTAATGATGGTAAACCATCACTTCCGTCTTTAGAGCCAATCAGCCTATCAATTTTTCCAATTACTTTAGCATAGCATAAAACATTTTCTGCATTTTTTCGGTATATTTTTGAACTATTATCAGGTCTAAAAGTGCTTTCCCAGACATAACTTGAAATAAAATTTTGTTCTCCAAAGATTTCGTCCATCAATAATCTAAGTTGGGAAACTTCATTATCATCAATTGAGATGAAAATAACCCCATCTTCTTTTAATAGTTGTTTGGCTATGTAAAGCCTTGGATATAAAAAAGTCAGCCAAGCAGAATGACTGTTACTTTTACTTTGGGTAAAACTTAAAATACGTTTTGCTTTTTCAGCATCAACGCCAATCAAATTTTGCAATTCCTTTACAGTGAATTTTCTATCATCTTCATAAACAAACCCATCACTACCTGTGTTGTATGGTGGGTCTATGTAAATCATTTTAACTTGCTCATAGTAGGCATTAGCAAGATGTTTCAGCACTTCCAAATTGTCGCTTTTTATAAGCAGATTTTCAGAGTTAGCATTTTCGGGTTTACTGTTGTGGGTTTCGTCAGCTTTCAGCAAGGTTGTAGCAGGGTCACTTGCCAATAGTCTTGCATAACTTTTACCTAACCAGTCTAATCCATAACTTTCAGTAGAAAAGTTGATTTCCTTTTCAGTTAGATTCGCTTTAAACTTTTCCAATTGAAAGTTTCCGTCTTTGTCAAAGCAATGCGGAAAGTTTAATCTCAATGCTTCCAAATCTTTGTTTGGCACTTTTATGTCAGTCGTTATTTTTTGCTCGTTACTCATTTCTTGTCCTTTTTAATTTCGTTGTCAGTCAATAGGTCTTTCACGTTCACGCCAAGAATTTTAGCTATGTCGTAAAGCACTTCAATACGTGGTTGCTGTCTGTTTTGCACATAAGCATTAACCATATTGTAGCTTTTACCCAATTGTTCGGCAAGCCAAGTTTGCTTAATTCCTTTTTCGTCCAGCACTTCTTTTATTCTGTTCATTTGTTCAAATGATTCAAGTCGCAAAGATAGATTTTATTTTTATTTGTATCTCATTTTGCAAGATAAAAAGTAATCAATTTCCTTTTAGTCGTCTTGCGGTGCGTTGGCAAAAAATGGCTCTTTTGGTTTTTTGGGTTGGCTCGTGTGTCGGCAAAAACCAAATGTGCCATTTGTGGGTTGGCTGTCTTTTTACACTGACCGATAACTGCAATGTTGATGACTTTATTCTCCAAGTTCTAGTCTTTTATTTAGTTCTTTAATGGCTAATTCTCTTTCTCTTGCTCTGCCCACGCGTAGTGCATCTGTTAATGCTAATAATTCATAGAGTTTTTCATCTTTCAAGACCGCTTCTGGAACCGATGGATACAAGGGTAATATACTATGCCCACGAACGGTTCCTTTGCCAAATGGCCACACATAGGCTTCCGAACTTTGGATGACATCACTTAGTGGTTTTGCCGAATGAGAGGTGGGTAAACCTCTTACCACAGGGCCAGGTTTCTGTGGAAAAACATAACGCAAACCAAATTGCAAAAATTCCATTAAGGCCATTATCATCACAGTTTTTCCGTCTGGGGCTAAGAAGCCAGCATATTTAGATCGATGAAGCGACTTGCTTATCTCAGATTGACTAATACCTACAGCCTCCGCCAATGGCTTTTGTAACCATTGTTGCTCTCCATAACTTACTATTTTAAGTAAAATTACAACATCGTGCGGACTCATTATTTGTTGCTTTGCTTTCATTTATTCCATATTCCAATATGCAATATTATATTTTTTATATTTCAAAAACAAATATTTACACTCATATATTCTATATCGGAATATGGAATATGATTTAGATAGTATTATTTTTAATCGATTTTCATTCTTTTAAAATACTCTAAACGCCATAAGGAAGTGTAAAACATGAGCATTTATTTACTTTGAAGAGCTAGCAATCACATCAACTAATTCTTGTACTTTACTTAGGTCAACATCATCACCACTTCCTTGAAGCTCCAGCCCTGTAGGATTGGTGAAATCCACTGGATGATTTCTTCACGCTCCGCTCTCCAAATGATCTGGATGAACTTAGCTTAGCGGTATCATGAACTCCTTTTTAAAAAAATAAAATGCCGTGAATAAACCAGAGCAGTGCTGTTTGGGTTTTTTGATGAGCGAATGATCTAAAAAAGAAAAAAGTACACTCT
>JAIUMH010000150.1 GCA_022565635.1 Flavobacteriaceae bacterium
AAATTTGCAAGGTGTTTGTTCGTAAAAAGAAAAATAAAAGCGGTGTAATTAGTATCCAGATCATTGATAAAAGTACTGGTAAGTATCGTGTATTAAAAACCATTGGTAGCAGTACCAATAAATCAGAGATAGATCAGCTCTATGAAGATGGAAAACAATGGATAAAAAATCACACAGGCATCCAAGAATTAGATTTTACTGATTATAGATATCACACAGAACTTGTTCTTGATGGCCTTGAAGAAATTTCTGTTCGCGGGCCAGAATTACTCTTAGGAAAATTATTTGACCAAGTTGGATTCAATCAACTTAATGATGATTTATTTAAACAATTAGTACTTGCTAGACTTTGCTATCCTTCCAGTAAGCTCAAGACATCAGATTACCTTTTTAAGTACCAAAACAAAGTCATTGATGTTCAATCTATTTATCGATACATGGATAAACTCCACAAGCAACAAAAATCACAAATACAAGAAATTAGTTATAAGTACACCTTGAAAATATTAGATGGTGCAATCAACGTAGTGTTTTACGATGTAACTACTATTTATTTTGAAATTGATAACGAAGATGACTTACGCAAAACAGGCTTTTCTAAAGAAGGTAAGCATCAAAATCCGCAAATTGTCTTAGGGTTATTAGTAAGTAAAGGTGGATATCCATTGGCTTACGACATTTTTGAAGGAAATAAGTTTGAAGGACACACCATGCTACCAATCATAGACCATTTTAAACAAAAATTTAAGCTAGACCAGTTAGTAATTGTAGCTGATTCAGGATTGCTTTCTTTTAAAAACATAGAAGAGCTTCAACGTAAAGGTTATGAGTTTATTCTTGGAGCTAGAATTAAAAATGAAAAGACATTGGTCAAAGAAAAAATACTAGCTTTAAAACTTAAAAATGGAGAAAGCACAATTGTAGAAAAAGATGATTTGAAGCTTATTATAAGCTATTCTGACTCAAGAGCAAAAAAAGACAAGCATAATAGGGAAAAAGGATTAAAAAGACTTGAAAAGAAAGTCAAATCAGGAAAACTAACTAAATCAAGTATCAATAATAGAGGTTATAATAAATACCTAAAAGTTGATGGAGAATTAAAGGTATCAATAGACAAAACAAAGTTTGAAACAGACGCAAACTGGGATGGCTTAAAAGGTTACATAACCAACGCTAAATTAAGTAAAAATGAAATTTTACAAAATTACAGCCATCTTTGGAAGATTGAAAAGGCTTTTAGGATTGCAAAAACAGATTTAAAAATAAGACCAATCTATCATAGAGTTCAACGTAGAATTGAAGCACACATTTGCATAGCTTTTGTAGCTTACAAAATATATAAGGAGTTAGAAAGACAGCTCAAAGAGAAAAAGTCAACTTTAAGTCCAGAGAAAGCAATCAACATAGCAAAAACAATTTATGCAGTTAAAATAAAGCATCCAATCACAAAAGAAACAACGTATTTAACTCATATTAAAACTGAAGAACAGAAAAACCTTGCCAATCTATTCAATTTTTAGTTTGGGTGTCCCAGCGACGAAAACAGGAAAAAATGTACATTTTGTTAAAATTTAGGTTTTAGTATCTAAAAATCAACCTACTGTTCACAAGAACATCCTAGAACAAATAAATTGATTTATGCAAGGCAATTAAAACCGATATCCAATTTTAAACATCAACATCCTGGGTAAAACAAAGGTGGTGGTTTGTGTGGTTAAAAAATCTGAAAATTGATTTGTGCTTATACTTCTCACATCTAAGGCATTATTAAGCATTAATGTAAATGCCCATGGCGAATTTTCTTTTTGATAGCTCAGTTTTAAATCTAAAAAGTTGAATTCTTCTGTAAAGCCATCTAATTGTCTGTTTTTGAAATAGGTAAATGCTGAAACAAAATTAAAATCTGATAAAAAAGTGTAATCAAAATCAAACTTTATTTCATCCGTTTCAAAATTTGAATTTGTTATTCCTCTAAACTGTTGAAATGACTTTTCATAAGAAAGTTTTACACTAGGAAGTTTTTGATTTCTGAAATTTCTTAGATGTACGCCTACTTCAATTTTTTGATCTCTCCTAGCTGAAGATATGTCTTGATTATTTACTAACTGACTATAATCTGAAACCGAAAACTTAGGGCTAATAAAAGGCGCTAAATACTTAAATTGCTTTGAAATATTGAATACACCACCATAAAAATTTTCGGGTGTATTTCTTAGTTCTGGGCTTAAAAATTGGTTAATGCCATCTATTTGTACTTGCTCCCTTATTACTTTGGTTTTTCTATTGAAATACAAACTGGCAAAATAATTTATGGCTCCCCCCATTTTAAAATTGCTTGCGTGTAGTTTAAAATTATGAAAACGTTCTTCTTGTAACAATTCATTTCCTCTAAAAATCAAATTAAAATTGCTTAGCTGAAATCGGTTGGCTATTAAATTTGGTCTAGGAAATTGGTTATTCCAAGAATAATCAAAACTTAATTTATGAGTACTTGTAAAGTTAATTTGTGAATGCCATTTGGGTTCAAATAAAACTTTATTTACACTCACTTTTTCTTGATTTTGTGAGTTTTGAAAATGATAATAATGAAGGTTTATAGCGGGCTTGTTGATTAATTTACCTAGCTTAAATCTAAATTCTGCTCCTGCGTAAGCATTGTTAAGCAGGTAATTCATGTCATTACCAAAACCTTGATTAGCTAAGGAGTTTTCCTCTCCTGTAGTTAGTATTTGAGATTCTTCTGTGTTAAAATTACTAAACTGAAAAACATTGCCCACATCTACATTTAGATGAAGATTGTTGCTTAAAACTTGGTAAAGTCTATACCTAATTTGATGCTCTTGGTTAGTGATTTTTTTAATTTGTTCTAAAAAGTATGCATCATCTTGTATAAGTGAAATTTGATTGGGTAAAATGGGCGTTGAACTTTGGTATAAAGTGTTGGGGTTGTTCTGGTTAATATTTGAATTAACAACTAAAGTAGATTTTGTTTTTTTTGAATGTGATTGATGGTACTCTAAAAATTGTGAAAAGTCAAAAAAATCGGCTTCCAGTTGTTTGCTGATTTGAAAAGTTGTGTTTTCTAACTCGCTTTCTTGAAAGTAAGTATTTTCCCTAATACTAAAATTGGCATCGGCTTGATATTTCAAATGCTTGTTTTTTGTTTTATTTCTTTTAAGCTGAAAACTTCCTAAGCCAGCTATAGCATTATTACTTAATCTAGTAGTTCTACTTTCTTGATTGGTGTTGTTATCTTGAAGGTAAGTAATAAGTTTTTCATTGAACGCTTCTTGGTCTGTATGGTTAAAAATTAAATATGAGTTATAGTCTGTTTTTTTTATTTCTTTAGTATAATTAAGAGCAACTATTTCTGCTTGAGTTTGAGTTACGTTTTTTTTCTTTCTAGCCATAGAAAACAGACTTGCGTTGGTTCTGTTTAAGTTATTGGTAGAAAGTGCAAATTGACTTTTGTTTCCTAAAAATCTTAAAATATCATCTTGGCTTAAAGCTGTTTTCCCGTAGGTATTATGGTCTGCAATTAAGTTAAGGGTTTGTTCTGGCGAATAGTAAAATACGGCTGTGTGGGCATCTCTAAAACTGCTGTTTCCAAGTCCTAATTCTACTTCACCAAACCATAGTTTTTTCTTATCTTCTTTAAGTTTTACATTGAGGGCTAATTCATCTGTATTCAATACGTCTTTTAAAAATTCAACTTCGGTAAAATTATCTAATAATTCAATTTGCTCTACCGCATCTGCGGGTATATTTTCTACACCTAACTTAGACCCACCCCCAAAAAAGAGTTTGTTTTCTACCAAAAAATGCTGTACAGCTTTTCCGTTTAATTTTATAATTCCATTTTTATCAACTTCTAATCCAGGTACTTTATTAAGTAATTCTTTTAATTTACGTTCATTTCCATCAGCAAAAGCCTGTACATCTACTATCATAGTGTCTAATTTAGTGCGTATAGGCTGGTATTTATAATCTATAATTACTTCATCTAAATTATCAATTTTTGGAAATAATTGTATTTGCTTTGAATAATCTTTGTTAGTTATTTTTATGCTATCTTCATAACTTTCATAACCTAAATAATTCACTTTTAAAAGATAAGAATCACTAACTACTTCAAGACTAAAACTGCCAGATGTTTGGCTGGTAGCAAAAAGAACCTTATTGTTTTTGTTTTTAGGAAGCAACATTATGCTTGCTCCGTTTAAGCCTTTTTCCTGTTCATCTACTACTTTTCCAGAAAACACTTGCGCATTTATTAGTTGAAGTGTAAAGAGGTAAAAAAAGAGGAGGCATTTTATATGAAGCCCATTCAATCTAAAAAGCATAAATTTGTTTTATCCAGTTAATTTTACGCATAGGGCCGAGTTATCTAAATAATTTTCCAAATTACTAAGGTTTTATTAATCAATTCAAAAAACATTACATGCCAAAATACTCTTTTGTCATTCTTTCATCCTCTTCAATAGTAACTGTGTTTTCAAAATCTACTTCAGGAATTTTTACGGGTTTAAACTCTATTTTAGTCAATCCATAACTTACGTTTTTAAAGTTTACTTCAAAAATGAGCCCGGGTAAATTGCCAAAGTTTAATGGACCATAGGGCATTGGTATTTCGGGGCAGAACCAAGCAGTGACTTTAGCTTTTTTGTACTTTTCTTTAGTAGCTCCTGTGTTATATACGGCATTTGCTTTATAGACAGTATAATTATTAATTTGTTTGGTTTCTTGGGTGATTTCCCAATCAATATTTACATCACTAACCATCCATTTACCTGCATTTACATAAGTATTTTTTTCTTTTTTAGCGTATGTTTTATCCTCAATACGCACTTGAGGTTTAGTGTAATGAGCAACTAAAGCAGTAGCGTCAATAATCAGTTCATTTTCATACATCTTATCTTCTAAAGTAAAGTAGGATGCTTGGTTATTAAAATGCAATTGAAAAGTTAATTGATCTATATAGTCAAATAAATCTGGAAAAACATTGATCATTTGTTGCTGCATTGGGTCGTCTTCATCTTCTGCTACACTTACTGTATAGGTAGCTATACCTTGGTTTTGAGCGTGAAGTAAACTAAAGCTTAAAAACAATAATCCAGTTGCTATAAATTTCATTTTCATAAGTAATTTTTTTAAATTTAATTTTGATTTTTCATTTCTTTCTCCCATTTTTCTTTATAGTTTTTAAGCGAATAAATAGGATACTCTGGGGGTAGTTTGGGTATTTTAGCATTGGTATTTTCTTGGTATTCAATTGCTTCAAAACTAAAAAACAAATCCTCATACCCCAAAATTAGCCCTGGTAAATTAGTGCTGATGAAAGGCCCAAAAGGATGTGCTAAATCTTCTGTAAACCAAGCTACTACTTCATAGTTATGATGTTTAATGGTATGGCTATTAAAAAATTTACTTTTTAAAATTGCTTTTTTACACGAGTAGCCCAAAATTTCTTTTTCTTCATCTAAAACCTCCCATTTACGGTCGGGCTCTATTTCAACTAAACAATCATCAACATACATTAATTTAGGTCTAAATTGATGGTTGTAATCCTTTTTTTGCCAAATCTCACCATAATAATTATAAAACCCAAAAACTGAAAGTAATACCATTTGGTTGTGTTCAAAATTTTCAATAAACTGGTTGTAATTTTTGTTTTCTAAAAATTTTAAATGAGCTTCCTCTTGGTTAAAAACCAAACTTAAATGTAATTGATCTGCAACATCTTGTAAAGATTCCTCCCAGTATGCCTTAGATCTTTCTATGCTATCATTTTCTTTTAAATTGATAGAATAAATAATTTGTGCATTATCTTGACTAAATGCTAGCATTGAAAAAAATAGTGAGGAGATAATAAAAAAATACTTCATTTGTTTATAGTTGTTTTTGTTTCTCATGTTGTTGCGCATGTATGTTTGTAGGGTAGATGAAAATTTGTTGTTATTAAAAAATTATAGACAGATGTTTCATAAAATTATAAATTTTGGTCTTGCTTAAATTTAAGCAAGACCAAAGATAAGTTAATTTTCAGAAAGACTTGCTCTAGCCTCTCCGTTTTGGTTTAAATCTGAATCTTTATCAGTATAGGCTTCAACTAATTGATACCTTCCTGTACAGCATCTACAAATTCTGGGTTTGAAAAATCATCATCTGAGCTACAAGCCAGAAAAATGAACAGTGTAATTAATTGGAATGTGTTTTCCGTTGGTTTATAAATAAAGATTTTATTCTAGTAGATTTTTTAACCCCATTTTTTTAAATAAATGAAAACCAAGTTTTAAATCAGACCAACCCTCTCTCAGTTTATAAGTATAAACGGGCTCCCCTTGTTTTATTTTGACCTCAAAATAAAGTTTAAGCATAGTTGAGTTTTGGTAGTTTTTTAAAC
>JAIUMH010000151.1 GCA_022565635.1 Flavobacteriaceae bacterium
CAGCGTTTGAAAACACTCGAACTGACAAACTCGATACACTTTCAACCGCTTTATCAGCGTTTGAAAACACTCCAACCTGCCAGACTGAATCATGCAGGCAGGCTGACAGTTGTTCTCGATACATTTTTTCTGTGTTTTTTCTCTAAAAACCCAGAAAAACCACTCGAACTGACAAGATGTATTTATAATTTCATGAGAGATCATTATTCCTTCAAGGGTTTATTTAAAATGGTTTCTAATTCTGCCTTAGAAGAAATGACTTCTAGCATGGCTTGTAAATATTCATTTTGTGCGCCGTATAATTGTTGTTGAGCTTGTCTTAATTCAAAACTACTGGATACGCCTTCTTTAAATTTAGCTTCGTTTTTTTGTTCTATGCGCTCGGCTAAATCTAAATTACGCTGACTATTAATATAGGATTCTGTAGCAAATTGAAAATTGGATTTGGCTCGGTTGGTTTCTAAGCGAAGTTGCTGAATAGATTCTTCCAATTCCACTTCGGCTTGTTCTAAAGCAATTTGTGCTTTTTGTGTTCTAGCGTTTCGTTGAAGTGAAGAAAAAATTGGAATGTTCAAACTTAGTCCTACGGCTGAAAAATCAAACCAATCTGCATTTGAACTAAAAAAGTTAAAGTCTTCGCTAAAGGATAAATATCCGTAAGTAGCAAAAGCACTTAAAGTTGGTAGTGCTTTACTACGTTCCAATTGCCATTCCAATTCACGTTGTTGTACTAAGTTATCAGCAATTTTAAAATCGATATTAGCATTGACTTCCAATTCTTCTTCCAATAAATCTTCAGCCATCATTTGAACATCGGCCAGGTTACTCAATTCATCCGTAAGTTGTACAGGAATTTCAATAGGAATTCCTAACACAAAATTTAAAGTTTCTTTGGTGATTTGATGATTTCGCTTGGCATTACGCAATTCGTTTTCCAATTGTAAAACAGTAATTTCTAATTGTTCCACATCTTCTTCTTCAGCTAAACCATTTTCAAAGGTGTTTTGAGTTTCATTGAGGTTGGCTTCAGCAGAAGTCAAATTTTTCTGAAGAATTTCAATAGATTCTTCCATCAGCAACACATTTCCATAGGCATCAACTACTGCTTTTCTAACTTCCAATTTTGTTTTTTCTTCAAAGTTGGCAGAATATTCTAAAAAAGTTTTAGCGGCACGTAAAGCTACAATATAAGAACCATCAAAAATCAATTGATTAACTTGAGCCGTGGCATTCATGTTTTGCCTTGGTGTGAACTGAACAGGCACAAATTCTCCTGGTTCTCCACCGGCCAACTCCCCTGGAAGTGGTGTAATTTGTATAATTGGATTGTATTGATAATCTACATTTGCAGAAATTTGTGGCAAACCATCGGCTGTAGTTTCCCACTTTTGCTTCATGGCCATTAACACATCTTTTCTTGCGTTTATAGCATTATAACTGCTATCTACAGCAAATTCAATAGCTTCTTCTAAAGAAAATTGGTAAGCTTCTTGATTGTTTTGCTGGGCAAAGCTACTCAAGCCTAGGCACAACATTAAAATCCAAAGGTATTTATGAGTCATCATTGGTTTTTTTCTATTTCTTTTAGTCTTTCTAATCCTTGATCTGTTACAATACTACGCATGTGGTATTTCAAAAATTCTTCGTAGAGTTGTTTTTGTGATAAATCGGTAGCTTTAAAAAAAGCTTCATCTTTTAGGTTAAACATTCCTGAAATGTAAATTCTAACAGTAAATATGCGATGAATTTCTGGTCGGTACCAACCCCCTGAAATTCCTCTATTTACGTTATCCTTCACACAATCTAGCATTTTATTAAATTGCGATTTTCTACACCATTGGTAAATTTCTGGGTAGTATTTTTCTAGTTGGTATTGAGGCGAAGATTTTTCATCTTTCAACCTTTTCATTACTGTGCGTTTAATTTCAAAAAGCTCATCAATAGGATTGAGCTGTTGAGCAATGACGGTGTCTATCTGTTGATGAATTTGATGGGTTACAAACTTAGAAACCTCCTCTACCAACTTACTTTTGTTGTTGAAATAAGTGTAAATGGTTTTTTTAGAAACCGCTAATTCTGTAGCAATTTCATCCATAGTTACACTTTTGAAACCATATTCCAAAAACAACTCAGCCGATTTATTTAATATCTTTTCTTTCATTGGAGCGCAAATGTAAGTCGGAAACTTTAAATACTTAAAAAGTTTCCTTAGTATTATTAAAAATTTAACAACTCATGTAAATGGCTTGAATTGGTGATTAACGCATCCTATTTAAAAGTTAGGTTTCAAAAGCAATCATCTAAACTAAGACTTCACTAATTTTTTATCTTTTAGAAAAAAATTGTATTATTGAACTTGAATTTTATCTAATTAAAAAAATATCTATGTTGAAAAAACTTATTCTTATCAGTTTGGTAATTGCTGGTATAAGCTGTTCAGAAAAAAATGAAGTATCTGATGTAAAATCCTCTACAAATTTGGATGAAAATAAAATTGCCTTTCAGGATTCACTTGCATTTGAATTGTGTACCATGTATGGACTTGATCAGGGCATAAGAGACACTAAGAATTATGATAAGAGTGTCATCATGCCAAAAGTTGACTCGCTTAACTTTAAAAGATTAGTCAGTTTTGTAAAAGATAATGGTTTTCCTAATCAACAATTACTGGGTACACGTTTTGCTGGCCATGAATGTGTTGAATTTGCTGCAATGGCAATCATGTTGCACAATCCACATAGGCTTGTAAACGAAAAGGAGTATTTCAACTTATTTCTTGAAGAAGTAGAAAAAGGCAACTTGCCTCGTTCGCATTTTGTTGATGTATTAGATAAGTACTATTTCATGAAAAGTGGTTGGCAGCATGCCATGTACGGGTCACAATTCGGTCAACCTTGTATAACAACTAAAAAACAAACCAATAAATTACGTGAGGAAGTAGGCTTAGAACCCTTAAAGGATGAAGAATTTAAGGATTGTGATTAATTGTGATTAAATTGGTCTGCAATCAATCCTATTGCGTTTTACTACTTTAACTTAATGGATTAAATTTTTAGTAAATGTTGAAAAAATTAAAATTCTACTTCGCTTTTGGGTTTTGTATGCTTTATTCCTTTTGTTTTGCACAAATAAGCACTCAATTAGCGCCTGGAATTGATCAAAAAAACAAAGATTTAATGGAAGTTTTTGAAGTATGGAAAGCCTATTTAGCCAATCATCCAGATCAACCAAACAACAGTCCAAATTGGAATTTAAAAGAAAAAGACACTTACATTAGTTATGATTTATTGCACTCACATGGTTTTTTAAATCCAGGGTTATATGCTTTTCAAACTGATAACGTGGTTTTATACATCAAGCAAATAGAAGACTGTTACATTATTTATTCGCAATTCTATTGGTTAGCTGATGGATTGATGAACCCTTTAGCCATTACAAAAGTAGTAGCAAAAAAAGATGATTCAGGTAAGTTTAAGTTACACAATTGGTTGCCCATCTACACCAAAAACTGGACTTCTACTCAATTTGAAAACCTCAACTACATCTATCCAAGCACCTTTAACCTAAAAACCGAAGAAGCTAAAAAAGCTAATCAATTTGTGAATCGGTTAAATGAATATTTTGACATTGAACCTAAAAAAATTGACTATTATATTTTTGAAGATTGTGACCATTTATTTCAATCAACTGGCTTTGAATATGTGATTTCAATGGGAAGCATTCCCAACCGATGTGCTTTTTTTGATGATCTAAATCGTATTGTTTACACCACCAGAGATGCAGGAGTTTTCCACAAGCATGAGTTAATTCACCTAATCAACACAAAATACCCAAAAGCACATCCTTTGCTTTTAAGTGGTCTGAGCGTTTACACCAATAGCGAAAACAGCTCTATGGGAAAACCTTTTCTGTATCACGTTAAAATACTCAATCATAGATTTACATCAGACCCAACTATCAAACTAACCAATTGGAACAGCTTATCCAATCAAGATAGCATCACCGAACCATTTTACTTTTTAGGAGCTATTCTATGCGACTTAATTCTTGAAAAAGGTGGGCTAGATTTACTAAAAAAAGCGTTAGCATCCATACAATCTGACGATGACTTGTTG
Source organism: Flavobacteriaceae bacterium (assembly GCA_022565635.1). Classification (GTDB taxonomy): domain Bacteria; phylum Bacteroidota; class Bacteroidia; order Flavobacteriales; family Flavobacteriaceae; genus Psychroflexus. Next base: position 4,116 of record JAIUMH010000151.1, read on the forward strand.
CATTTTGCTGAAGCTGAATTAGGATATTCAAAAGCTAACTTGAATACAAAAATGAAAGAGCGATTTGAAAAAATAGCACTAAGCAATCAACTAAGTTTTCATTTGAAATTTTAAAAAAAGATGGTTTAAAATATGAATAATTTTGGATTATTCTAACCTAATGTTTCTCGCCCTAAATAGCTTTTCAAAGTTTGAATAACAAAACCCACTTTCTTGAAATTAGTTAACTACAAACATTCTAATTTGATAATTTTAGATGTCGATTCACTAAGAATGTATAAAATTTTAGAAAGACTATGTTACAGAAAAAACAACCTAATTGGGTTTGGTTTATTTTAAAAAAATGAAACTCTACCCATATAATTCATTAAGTATTTTTGCCAATCTAATGCCTGCTTTATGAATCTGTTTTCTTACTGTAGGCATCCATTTGTAGGAATAGGCATAACCTAAATCTTCTTCTTCTTCTGCAGAAAGGTAAACTTCTTGGGTTAAAATACGTGTTTCATCAAACCAACTCATTAAGTTTCCTTCTTGATAAACACTTATTTCATCATCTGTTAAAGGATACTTATGAAAGGCCATTTCTGTAAAACTCATATTGTAGGATTCAATCATATTTGTATCCCAAACACGATGTAAATTAGTACTTTTCCCAAACCAGCTTACTTTTATGTCGTTTCCACCACGGTCATCTTCCAATCCTAAATGTAGCGGTTGATGCATGTCTGCAACTAAATGAACAATCATTTTAAGGTAAAAAACCTGATCTTCTTTTGAAGTAGATTGGTCTTCTAATTTTTCTATACAAGTTAAAATTCCTTGAATAATATCTCCCTCTGAATTTTTCTTCGCTTCTTCATAAGAAAGATCAAAATCTACATTAACGTAATGCCAAGTATTAAATTCATTATAACGAGAATCACTTCTAATTTCATCTGCAAAAGTAGATACTATTGCCATGCTTTCACCTTCAAGAAGTTTCTCTATTTGATCTCTAGCATGATTAGATAAATAAGATTCAGCAATTTGAGCAATGGCTCGGTGGCCATTTTTACCCCAATCATCAGCTTTAATAATAGAGGTGTTTAATAGTAAAATGCTTAAACAAAGATATAGAAAACGCATATTTTTTTATTTTCAAAAGTAATGAAAAGTTAGACAAATAAATTGGCAATAGCAAATTGAATGAATGCTTAACAAAAATAAAAACAGGTAGCCTATTCAAAAGTAAGCTTGTAAATTGTGCATCGATTGATTACAATAAAAATGAAACTAAAAAGAACGGAGTTAAAAATTTTTCTCGACTCATTTTTAGTTTCACTTACTTATGCTTTGTTTTTACAAAAACACACCTATTCAAGCCCTAACCAATAAACCTTGAATCAACTGGCATTACTGTACCACATTTATTGCAAGTTCTCTTTTCTTCATCGGTATAAAAATCTTTAAAATGTCCCAAAAAATCTTTTTCAATATCTTTTAGCGGGAAATACACTTCATGTAATTTGTGGTTACAATGATCACAAAACCACATTAAACCATCTTTTAAATTGGTTCCTTTGCGCTTTCTTTCTACAACTAAACCTACAGAGCCTTCATGACGCACAGGCGAATGAGGAACATTAGGTGGATTTAAATACATATCACCAGGTCCTAATTTCATTGTTTTTTTCTTTCCTTCATCTTGAATATGAACCTCAATTTCACCTTCTAATTGATAAAACAATTCTTCTGTTTCATTAAAGTGATAATCTTTTCTAGCATTGGGACCACCAACAATCATAACAATATAATCCTCAGATTCTGTGTAGAGATTTTTGTTCCCCACGGGAGGTTTTAACAGGTCTCTATTATCTTTGATCCACTTATTCAAATTGAAGGGCTTACTTACTGGCATTTTATACGATTTTAAATTACAAGGCTAAAAATAAGGATTTCATTTGAAATTTAAAGGGGATTATGAATTTGTATTCTCATAAAAAAATTCACCCCCCTTCACCAACACACATCATCATTAGATGTGATATGATTTTTTCAATAGCTCCCATCAATCATTTTCCCGTCATAATTAGATGTGATATATTTTCAATAGCTCCCATCAATTATTTTCCCATCATAATTAGATGTGATATGATTT
>JAIUMH010000152.1 GCA_022565635.1 Flavobacteriaceae bacterium
AACATCGTCGAGTAATAAGTCGTCATCATTATTAGCATTCATTTCTCTAAATGCATTTTCCCAATTTTCTCTTGGTTTGTCGATTGGTTTTAGAATTATTTGTCCTTTTTCTAAAATCATTTCAACTTTGTCTTTTATGTTGTACTTTTCTAAAATCGTCTTGCTTAAACGCAGACCTTTAGAATTTCCTATTTTTATAATTGCTATTTCCATATTTACTTGTTTGTAATTACAAAGTAAGAACTTTTATTTTATCACTCAAAGTTTTTTTCAGTATTAATGGTAACTTGAGTATAAAAAGAATTAGGTTTGTGAAGCACTATTTAGAAAATCATGAATCAAACTAAAAACCATGGAAAAATTATTTATAAAATTGTGTTTGTTAACTAGCTTGATTACACAAGCTCAAATTAGTCCATTACTTAATCATGAATGGACAAAGCGATAACCGCCAACAGTCAATCGCCAACCGTTTCCGTACTTAAAAATACATTTTGCTTAATTATTTTTGAATCCTTAAACCTTTTTCCCTTATTTTAGTCCAAAATTGAAATTCAAGGCTATGCTTAAAAATACTTTATTTGTATGTTTTTTGCTGTTGACTTTCATGGGAAGTAGTCAAGATTATTTTCCAGAAAACCACGGCATAAAAGCTACTGCAAAAACTCCTATTTTACTTACTAATGCGCACATTCAAACCGATGCGCATACACTTTTAAAAAATGCTAGTTTGCTTATTCAAGAGGGGCAGATTTTAGAAGTTGGCAAAAACCTCAAAGCTCCCAAAGAAGCTGTTGAAATTGATATGAATGAGCAGTATATCTATCCTTCGTTTGTTGAGGTGTATTCAGATTTTGCTATGGAAAAAGTAAAATCAGCGAGTTCTGGAAAGCAGTACGAAGCCAACCGAAAAGGCTACTATTGGAATGACCACATTCGGGCTGAACAAGAAGCTAAAAATCACTTTAGTTTTGATGAAGCTGAAGCCAAAAAACTACGCGAATTAGGCTATGGCGTAGTGAATACGCATTTACAAGATGGCGTAGTGAGAGGGAGTGGAATGTTGGTAGCATTGCAAGAATTAGAAAATAAAAACAAGACGATTATCGCTCCAAAAACCGCCCAATATTACGGATTTTCTAGAAGTAAGCAGAGTCGCCAATCTTATCCCAGTTCAATTATGGGAATCATGGCTTTGATGCGTCAACTTAATTATGACGCCCAATGGTATGCCGATGGAAATATTTCGGAAACCGATTTAGCCTTAGAAGCTTACTTAGAAAACTTAAGTCTTCCGCAAATTATTCACGCGGGTAATTATTTGAATGTTTTGCGCTCTGCTGATGTGGCTGAACTTTTTGATTTCGATTTTATTCCAATTGGAGGAGGCGATGAATACAAGCGTATTGATGAAATTAAAAAAGCCTTTAATCAAATTATTTTGCCTTTGAATTTTCCTGATGCTTACGACGTAGAAGACCCATATATGGCGAATTACGTGAGTTTAGCCGAAATGAAAGATTGGCAACATGCTCCAAGAAATCCGAAGTATTTAGCTGAAGCAGGGATGGAAATCAGTTTTACTATGGAAGGTTTAAAAGACGCTTCTAAACTGATGGAAAATATTAGAACAGCCATTGAAAAAGGATTACCAAAGGAAACGGCTTTGCAGGCTCTGACTGAAAATCCATCAAAAATACTTGGCTTAGAAAATAAAATCGGTAAACTTCAGTCGGGAGCATTGGCTAATTTTATTGTGACTTCGGGGGAGTTGTTTGAAAAAGAAACTAAAATTTACGAGAATTGGATTCAAGGGCACCGAAATGTAATTACTGAAGCTCCATTAACTAACTTAGAAGGGAAGTATGAATTAGCATTTGAAGACCATCAGCTGAATATCGAAATAAAATCGAAATCAGGAAAACTTCAACTGGAAGCTAAAAAAGATAGTTTGAAATTAGGAACAAAAATCGATTTTAAACAAAACTGGCTGACTTTCATGTTAACGGAAACCGATTCAGCTTCTACAAAAATGAATCGCTTTGCGGCCTTGATTACTTCAGTTGAAGACGAATTTTCTGGAAAGGTATTTACACATGAAGGTGAGGTGGTTTCCTTCTTAGCAAAAAGACTTTCAGCCGAAGACGAAGACGAAAATTCAGAAGAAAAAGAAGAAGATTCAGAAGAGAATTCAGAAGAAAAATCAGATAAAGAAGAATATTTATCGCCTATTACTTACCCCAATATGGCTTTTGGAATGCCCAGTCCTAATGAAACCTCTGGTGAATATTTAATTAAAAATGCTACCGTAATTACCAGTGCTGACGCCGGTACTTTAGAAAATCATGATGTGTGGGTGAAAAATAGTAAAATTCATAAAATTGGTCAGAATTTAAAAGCGAAAAAAGCCGAAGTGATTGATGCAACGGGTCAGTTTTTAACCGCTGGAATTATTGATGAACATTCGCATATTGCGGCCAGTTCGGTGAATGAAGGAGGTTCAAATTCTTCCGCAGAAACCACTATGGAAGATGTGATTAATCCAGACGATATTAGTGTGTATCGTTCGTTGGCGGGGGGAGTGACGACGACTCAGTTATTGCATGGTTCGGCCAACCCTATTGGAGGTCGTTCGGCTATTATCAAAATGAAATGGGGAGCTTCGCCACGAGATATGATTATAGAAGACAGCCCGAAGTTTATCAAATTTGCTTTAGGCGAAAATGTAAAACAATCTAACTGGGGTGGGAGAGAGCGTTTTCCGCAGACTAGAATGGGCGTTGAACAGGTGTATATGGATTATTTTTCGCGCGCAAAAGAATATGAAAAACAAAAAGCTTCAGGCAAGTATAGATACGATGAGGAAATGGAGGTTTTGTTAGAAATTATCAACGAAGAGCGATTTATTTCTTGCCATTCGTACGTGCAATCTGAAATCAATATGTTGATGAAAGTGGCAGAACAATTCGATTTTAAAGTCAACACCTTTACGCATATTTTAGAAGGTTATAAAGTTGCTGATAAAATGAAAGAACACGGCGCTGGAGCTTCTACGTTTAGTGATTGGTGGGCGTACAAAAACGAGGTAAAAGATGCCATTCCGTACAATGCTACTTTAATGCTGAATCAAGGTTTGACGGTAGCAATTAATTCTGATGATGGTGAAATGATTAGACGCTTGAATCAAGAAGCGGCCAAAAGTTTAAAATACGGAGAAATTCCTGCTGAAGAAGCTTGGAAGTTTGTCACCATAAATCCTGCGAAACTGTTGCATATTGATGATCAAGTAGGAAGCATTGAAGAAGGAAAACATGCCGATTTAGTACTTTGGAATCAGCATCCATTAAGTATGTATGCCAAGGCGCAAATGACCATGGTTGAAGGGGTGATTTATTTTTCAATAGAAAAAGATTTGGAGCAGAGAGAGGCGGTTAAAAAGGAAAGAAATCAATTAATTGCTGAAATGCTGAAGGCTAAAAATAAAGGCATGAAAACGCAAGCTGTGGTGAAGAAAAAGGAACGCCACATGCATTGTGATACCTTGGATGATTTTCTTTTTGAAAACTTTTCTGAAGCGCATTCTCATTCACACCAACATTAAAATTTGATGATCATGAAAAATTTATATACAACAATTTTAGTTCTTTTAGTAAGTTTAAGTTTTGCCCAGCAAAAACCAGCCACTTCAGGACCAACTTCGTTTATTTTGTTAGGTGGAACGGCGCATGTAGGCAATGGAGAAGTGATTGAAAATTCATTTATTCAAGTAGAAAATGGAGTGATCACTAAGATTACTTCAGCCAACAATGAGCAAGAAACAAGTACCTCGGGTCAGGTTTATGACATTAGTGGTCAACATGTATATCCTGGAATTATAGCGCCCAATTCTTCTATTGGATTGGTAGAAGTAGATGCCGTACGCGCCACCGATGACGTGAATGAAATTGGAAGTTTTTTACCTCACATTAGAAGTATTATTGCCTATGATGCAGAAAGTAAAATTGTCGAATCCATGCGTCCATCGGGTGTGCTTTTAGCGCAGACAACTCCGCGTGGAGGGAGAATTACGGGGACCTCTTCCGTAGTTCAATTAGATGCGTGGAATTGGGAAGATGCTATTGTAAAAGAAGATGATGCCATTCATATCAATTGGCCTGACCGATTTGTAAAAAAAGGAGCTTGGTATGATCCAAAAGTAGGGTACAAGCAAAATGAAAAATACAAGGAGCAAGTTAAAGAATTAGAAGATTTTTTTGCACAAGCCAAAGCTTATCAACAAGCCGATGAACCCAAGTTGAATTTAGCTTACCAAGCCATGGCTAAAGTCTTTACTGGAGAGAAAGGAGTTTTTGTAAGCGCCGATTCACCTAAAGATATTTTAGATGCTTTGGAGTTTAAACGACAATTCAACTTATCTAATTTCGTGATTGTTGGCGGAAGATACGCCCATCAAGTAACCGAAGAATTAAAAGCAGAAAATGTAGCGGTGTTGGCCAATCGAGTGCACTCCACACCAGAAGCTGATGACGACGATTACGATTTAAGTTACAAACTTCCAAAGTTGCTTCATGAAGCCGGCGTTTTAGTCGCTTTAGAAAATTCTGGACAAATGGAGCGCATGAACACAAGAAACTTTCCGTTTTATGCCGGTCAGGTAGTAGCAGAGGGATTAGATCAAGAAGAAGCCTTGCAACTCATCACGCTCAATCCAGCTAAAATTTTAGGTATTGATCAAAATTACGGTTCTCTAGAAGAAGGAAAATCGGCAACCTTGTTTGTTAGTTTAGGAGACGCATTAGATTTACAAGGCAACCGATTAACATTAGCTTTTATAGATGGAAGAAAAATCAGTTTAGAAAGCCACCACACACAGCTTTATAAAAGATATAAGGAGAAGTATGAAGAGGAGAGTGAGGAGTAAGGTATAGGTTTTTCTGAAGCGTTTTTACAATCAATTGGAATCAGATTTATCTCGTTTATAAATTATCAATATAAAAACCCAAACAAATAAAGTGGAATAATATTTAGTCCTCCAACTTCCATATTATCTCTAACAATAAAGGCATTTTCAATACCCTGGATTTGTTTGGTGGTTTTGTTTTTTCCGCCAATTTCAAAAGTGTAAGTTTTATCAATAAAGAAATCACCTTGCTTAGCTAAGTGAATGTCATGATTATGTTTCATTTGATTAGCGAAAAACGTCTCCCTTAAAGTACCTGTCTCTGCATGTTCTTTTCCTAATAAGTAAATTAAATTAGTATTGTTTAAATAAAGCTTTTCAGGTTTTGTAAAAGCTCCTATTCCTTTTGAAGCAGGGTATAGTTCAATAATCAATTCAGCTTTGTTGAGCAACCTTATTAAATTAATTAAAGCACCTCTTTGTAGGTCTAAACGATTGCTTATTTTTGAAATATTTGGAGTGAAAGGGGCACTTTGTGCAATAGCAACCAAGAGTTTTTTTAATTTTCTTGACTCTTCATAGCTTATTCCGTCAACTATATTCAAATCAACTTCCATAATTAGTGATAAGGTGTTGTCTAATTTTTGGACATAAGTTTCTTCGCTTTCTAAAAAGTAAGGATAAGCACCAAATTTCAGATATTCTTTAAAGTATTTAATAGGATTTTTTATTTGATTAGAAATTTCCTCAGCAATTTCTACGTGATTGACTAAAATTTCAGACAGTGAAATGGTCTTTAATTCAATTCCTAATTTAAAATAAATAAACTCCCTGAAAGAAAGTTCCTTTAATTGGTAAACTACCGCTCTTCTGCTTAAATCAGACTCTCCTCTATTAATTTCAAGAAGTGATGAGGAAGTAAAAATAATTTTAAGTTGTGGATGTTGGTCATATATCAATTTTAATTCTCTAGACCAATTTGGGTATTTATGAACTTCATCAATATATAAATACTCACCACCGTTTAGAACAAAAGATTGTACAAATTCTAAAAGTGAGTTCTCTAAGAAATACAGATGATCTAAAGTAATGTAAATACCTTCTTTTTCCTTTGGTTTTTTGAATTTTAGATGCTGAAGTAAAAGCGTAGTTTTTCCAGCACCTCTCGCTCCTTTTATTCCAATCAACCTATCTGCCCACTCAATTCGATTTAAAAGATACCTTTTTTTTGAAGATACTTGTCGTAACAATCGATTCTGAAATATAATTAATTCTTCCATATTGTTTTAATTATAAACAAATTTAGTGATAATATGTTTTT
>JAIUMH010000153.1 GCA_022565635.1 Flavobacteriaceae bacterium
ATAGCGATATATTTTGTACTCAAATATAAGAAATTATCTTTACACCTCTAAAAAAGTTTTTGCTAGTTTATTGATTCCTGTTATATTGGGTTTAGCTTTAATTTCCTTATATAGTTTTCTATTTAACTCAGAACTTTCGCCTGAATCTGTAAGCACCAGCATCAAATCTTTTAATGCTATTTTCTTTGAAGATTTCTTTACTGTTTTAATTATTACTGATGTGCTTCTCTTGCTATTTTCTTTCCTACAGACCAATCAATTTAGTCGTGTAATCAGGAATTCGGGATTCATTATATCTACGGTTTTAATCAAACTCTCATTTTCTGCAGATGGACTTCTTAATCCTATTTTAATTGTTACTGCCGTATTGTTTGGATTATTGATTTTGTTGATTTATCATCAGTATGCAAAATTGGAGACTAAGAAATAACTTGATTATAAGCATTAGTTAAGGGCGATCCATCGGGTTAGCTTTAAATTCTTTCAAATGTTTTTTCAATTGTAAAAATCGAAAAATACCGATGAAAATAAAAAGTAAACTCACTACCAAAGAAATATATCCAATAGGCTTCAAGTTGCCAAATTCAGGATGCTCAATTCCAATTAAGGCACCTCCTCCTAAAAACAAATACAAAGCGCTTCTGAGGTAGGAAAGAAGTGTACGTTCGTTGGCTAGTTTAGTTCGCTCCATAGCCAAATGATCCCGTAAAATGATTTTTTCTTCATTCTTGAAATCATCGGTTACTTGAATGGCTTTTTTTATTTTTTTCCCAACTCTTCCCATAACTAAACACTTACAGCTTTGTTTAAATACCTTCTAAAATCAAGCATTTCAAGATAGGTTTCTTTTACTATTTCTTGAAAATTAGATCCTGTGATTTGCTTTCTTGAAAGCGGTCTGTAGGCTACAAAGCTCTTGTTCTTCAGCAAATTTATGTGTGGATGGTCTTTACTGAAGCCCTTGGGTGCGTTGGTTAAGCGTTCATCCTCTTCTAAACCACCAAACATCTTTTGAAAAGATGGCTGTTGAATGATTTCTTTTAAACGCTCACCATTATAATCAATGGCCTCTCGTATCGATTTTAAATGATCTGATTTTGGTCGGTAAAATCCGCCTGCCAAAAAACATTCATTAATTCCTAAGTGAATATAAAAATCGCTGTTTCCGGGTTGTTTATCAAGACCCGCTCCAAAATGATCTTTATAAGTAGGTTTGTTAGGGTGGTATAGCAAGTTGTTATTAATTCGATTGATAGCTTTTCCAGGTAAAGTTGAGTAATAATCAGCATCAACCTCAGCTAATAACATGTCTATTTCAGCCAACCAAAATTTGTAATCATCTCTCACTTGATGGTACCAATCTCTGTTTTCATCCATCCAATCTTTTGAATTGTTTTTTTGAAGTGTTTCTAAAAATTGAAATAATTCTTTAAAGTTCATTATTTTTCTACTAAAGTACAAATTTTCCATTCAAAATTACAAAAATAAAAAAGCTTTAGGATGACTTGTCAAAATTCAACTTAATAAGACATAATGCTTGATTAGATTAACAAGAAAATATGAGGTTAAAAGTTATAACCTAAGTTAACTCTAAATAAAATAGGGTAAAAACCTTTGTTTCCTTTTGCATCAAAGACAAATACTGGTCCCGCATCAAACAAGAGGTGTATGCGATGATAACTTCTTTGAAAACCCCATGAAGCAAAAAGCAAAAAATCATAATTACTTTGTCTAAGGATATTATTGCTAATGGCTGGGCCTAAAGTTAAAGCACGTAGTGACACAAAATTACCTGAATTATAAGTGATGTTTTTGCCTGAAGAACTCCTTTTTTGAAGATTATAAAAAAGTTTGTAATCTACTCCTAAAAATGGTTCGAAAGAATAGCCAAGACCTGAGCTTGAACCTATTCTATTTTTAGTATTCATACCATCTATTTCAGGAAAATAAGTGATTCCAGTATTCAGCGATAAACTTGAAAAATTTGTTGTTCTAAACTCTGCACCAATACCTGGACTCAAAACATTTAACCGAAATACATTCTTTTCTAGCAAAGAGTTCTTACTTGCCATTGTATCCAACTCATTGGTTTGTGCATGAATGCAGGCGACAGAGCAAATTAAAAAAACAGCAAAAAGCTTTTTTAACAATTTCAATTTCATCTATCTATTTTTATTTATAAAATTTAAGCGAATAAAAAGAAACTATTCATTTTTAAACGAAGATAGCTGTTGTTTTAAATCTTCCATAGATTGTTCTAATTTTTTTAGCATTGAATTTTCTGAGTTTTCACCTAAGGTGAAGGTCAATTTTGATTTTACTTCCCACATTTCCTGAATTTGACTAATCGAAACTTCGTAAGGAGGATAATTTAAATTACTGGAAAGTAAATTAATATAGCTTGATTGGGCATGGGGCTGAAAATGTTTAATCATCACAGAATCCTGCAATACAAAAACATAAATTTTATTGGGTTTTGCTTCGCTTAAATGCTCAACGGCTTTAGCTAACACCCAATCGCCTGGCTGAAAGTTGGGCAACATTGAATCACCTTCAATTTGAAATCCGCGATAGGTGGCGTTTCTAAATTCTGGAATGGGCAAATCAAATGCTGGCAACTGCTCATACCAAGATTCTTGCTGTAAATTACTCGGATAACCTGCTGAAGCTTTTTGATTCACCATTAAAATATTATCCTGCTCTGTATTATTTACCGTAATTACTTTGGGCATGACTAACTTATTGGAGAAATCAACCTGTTTTTGATTGCTTTCTCCAAACAGCCAAAGGGGGTTGATTTGGTATAATTTCACCAAATTCTTAACCACATAACCGGCTATTTTGGTTTTACCCCGTTCAATATCGGCGGTTGAATTTTTGATTTCAAGTTGTTCTGCAAATTCAGTTTGTGTTAATTGTTGTTCTTCTCTAATCTGCTTAAAGCGAATAATCTCAATAGGTAAATTCTTTTTCATAAACCAAAATTTAAACCCAAATATAACTAAAAAAAGGAATATATCCACTATTAATGGAAATATTCCTTTTTACAGCTTGTTATATATTAATTGACTAAGCTAATCTAGCCCTGGCGTTGAGCTGACCGACTAATTTTTTAGCAATTGTATTTTGGTATTCTTTTTTTCGGTATTTGGTGATGTTGACAATACCTTGAATGGCGTTGGTATAAAATAATTCGTCTGCTTTTTGTAATTCAAAAGGAGAAATACTTTCTTCTACCAATTCATAACCATCCATTTTAGTTATGATATCCAATAATTGCTTCCTGATAATTCCATTTAAACATCCATCTGAAAGCGGTGGTGTTTTAATCTTATTATTTTTTACAAGAAATAAGTTACCATTGGTTGTTTCAACCACCATTTTTTTCTGATTGAGCAGTAAACAATTATCATAGTCATTCTCTTCAGCAAAAATAGAAGCTAAAATGGGGACTAATTTATTATTGGACTTTAAGGTTGACAACAAACCATCGATTACAAAATGGTCTTTAAATAATTCAACCTCGCATTTTTGTTCTTTTAGCGTAAAAAATTGTTCATCAATTTCTTCCGCAGAAATCAAGTAACCAATTTGATTGCTTTTGGGTAAATACTTTCCTTCAGCATCACGGTATACATTGATTTTAACTCGGCATGCAGTTTTAGAAAATTGATTGGCTTCTACCAACTCTTTTATTTTTTCTTCTAAATATTCGGGTGAAAAATTAGCGGGAATTTCCATTCTGAGTATGCGCATGGAAGACATGAGTCTAAAGTAGTGATCTTCCCAAAACATAATGCTGGAGTTAATCACTCTAATGCTTTCAAAAAGGGAGTCGCCATATTGAAACCCACGATTGTTAATAAGAAGCTTTGCTTGTTCTTTGGAAACAAGGTTTCCGTTGTGATTAATCATGAATAACAATTTATGAAGATCCAAGAATATGTTTTAATTCGCTTACCATATTTTCCCATAACATTTTACCTTCTTCTACTTCATCTTCATCTTCTGCAAAATCGGTAATCATTAATGAAACATCTTTAGTGATGTCATCTACTTGAATGCGGAGTTCAAAATAATAAGAAGTATCCTCATCATCCAACCATTGTAATTTTATTTTATCGTCAGATTTTTTGGTTAATAATTTAGCTTGCTCTTCACTGCCTTCCCAAATAAAAGTGAATATTTCTCCTCTTGAATTCACATTATCGGCATACCATTCACTTAATCCAGATGGAGTTGAAATGTATTGATAGAGCAATGAAGGTGAAACTTGAATAGGAAATTCAAGTTCATATTTTATCTTTTCACTCATAGCTGTTGATTTTAAGTTGAGAGGCAATATATATATTTATTTTGAAGTAGCTTAATGAATAAAAGATTTTTTTTATTTTTTTAGACTTGGTAATTCAAATACAAATCTTATATTTGCACTCGCAAAAATGGCGTGATAGCTCAGTTGGTTAGAGCGTCGGATTCATAACCCGGAGGTCGCCAGTTCAATTCTGGCTCACGCTACAAAAAAAACCCGCTTTCCAGCGGGTTTTTTAATTTCTTTTTCGTTTTGATTTAAGCTTTTCTTTCTTCTTCTTTGATTTTATTTTAGCTAACTTCCTCTTGTCAAAGTGTACTCCATCTCCATGCATGTCGGCTAAAACAATCTCTCGGTTTTCTTCTTTCTGTATCATTTTCTACTTTTTTATTTAAAAATAAGAATTGCTCAATTTTTTAAATAAAAAAATAAGTTAAAATGTAAATTTTAACAAATAAATCAGGAATAGTTAGAATTTTGAATTAATTCTCTCTCCGTTTTTGTATTGCCCAACAAAGGCGTCTCTAAAATTCAACTGTCTAACCACATTTTTAAGCTTTTCTGCCTCTTCTTTAGTTTCGAAAACTCCAAGGGTAAACAAATTAAAATCATTGAAATTAGCATTTCTTACAATTGAAAAAGATGCTGAAGAAAGTCGTGTGTCAAATTTCTTAAACGCCCCTAATTGCACCGCATAAAATTCGTTTAAATCCAACGGATGAGTACCTCTTGATTTAATTTGTTGAAGTTCTTGTTCTAAGCTAGTGATCGTGCTTTGGTATTGATTAACCTCCTCTTTTTTTACCACCATTTCATCTTCTGCCAAACTTGTTCCAGTATCTACTGCTAACAATTCTGGTTGGGTGTATAACAAGGCATAAGTCCCAATGAGTAAAACAAAAAACAAGACGCTCAAAATCATAAATACGCTTTTTTGCTTCTGTGCATCTTCAGCTTTTTTTTGAGCCTTATTTTTTTGTGTAATTGAATTGGCTAGATTTTCTTCTGAAGTAGCTATTTTAGTTTTAAGTTCGTTTAATTCTTCTTCGGTTAATACGGGCATAAGTTCATAGTTTTAAATTGGTTCTAAAATTAGCTAAAATTAATTAAAATCTTGATTTAATTTGAAAAATAAATCGATTAGATCTTCAATAGGGAAATAAGATCTCTAAATCTACAAGCTTTTTTTTGGAAGCTTACCCAGCTCTATTTCTGCTAACCTATCTCCATCATCATCTTTTTTAATCTTCATTCTAAGCGAGGTTTTCTTTCCCTTTTTAAACCCCCAATCAGTTCGTAAATTAGTATTTACTCTTAAGATGGTGTAACTAATCCCTAGTTCATCAATCTTCTCAACTGTCCATTCAAAATCTTCTCTTTTTGTCTTATTTCTTCCGGCAAACTTTGACCAATGATAAACAAAATAATAATCAGTTTGAGGCAGGTTATCTAGTTCAATCTTTTCTCCTTGTAAGTCGGTAGTTTCATTTATGAAATCAGATAAATGAGTAAATTTGAAACCAAAATCAGCTTCAGAAAAACCACACTCGTGAACTTGTTTTTTAAAGTCGTCTTTCAATTCTATAAACTGATAGGCAACGCATGACTCAGCTCCAGCATAACATTTTCTATTTCCATCGGCATCAAAAAAATACAGGTCACCATCCAATGAAGTCAGCATTATATGATAATAGATTGAATCTTTTTCTTGCTTTATATACATTAAATCTAGCCCTTTAGCAGAACTAAAATTCAGCATTTCCGTAGCCTTCTGGATTTCTTGGCTGGTTTGCACTTTAGGGTTTTTCAAACCTAGAAGAGTCTTATACCAATTTAACCATCAAATGACGCTATTTAGCTCATTCATTTTTTCTTATATT
>JAIUMH010000154.1 GCA_022565635.1 Flavobacteriaceae bacterium
AGCCTTGGGAAGCTGTTACTTCAACTAATCAACACCTGGAAGCAGGAAAACCTTATCGATTATTGGTGAGAGGAGGTCGAGATGTGGTTGATTTAACAGATAACAATTCTCCTAGCTCTTCATCCACACTAAAAGCAACAGGAATATTGCAAACAGGAGCCTTTACAGTAGAAACATCTAATTTTAATAACAATTTTAGCTTTGTAGGAAACCCCTATCAGGCTATGCTCGATCTAGATGATTTAGTTTATGGTGATGGGGTAAATACACATCATGCCTATTATTGGGATCCTAATATGAGCGACTTTGGAGGATTTATAACAGTCGCAGTTCCAACAACCGTTCCAAACCCAAGTAGCTCTAATGCAAATCACTTCTTGAGACCCGGTCAAGCTGTTTTTTTACAGAATAATGATTCAGGCACCGATTTCAGTATTAGCATTAATGAAAACAATAAAGCAACAAATGAAAGTCAAACACAAGTTTTTGGGGAGAATCATAACTTAGACTACATTAATATGAGAGTTTATAAAACTGAAAAGTACAACCAAAATCAAACAGAAGAAGACGCTGCAGGTATACGATTTAGTAATAGTTACTCGAATTTAATAACAGATTTAGACGCTGGAAAAAAAGGAAATTCAGTTCTAAATTTAGCACTTCTAAAACAAAATTCATTATTTAGTATACAGTATAGGGAAATGCCTCAAGCTGAAGAAACAGTAGAAATGTTTATAAATAATTTAGAAGGTGATGATTATTTATTCTGGATAGATCTCAATAACATTAGCCTTGATAAAGATGTGTATCTAAAAGATAATTATGAAGATTCGCTTACTTTGTTAGAAGATGGCATTAATGAAATATATTTTTCTGTTGACCTAAGTGTTTCGGGTAGTTTTGATCTTTTTAGATTTGAACTTGTATTTGATCAAGTTAGTTTTTCTTCTGAAGAGTTTTCAGAGTTAAATTATACACTTTACCCTAACCCAACTGATGACGGCACGTTTGCAATACAATCTCAAGGCTTTATTAATGAAGAGTTGAAAATTGAAATATTTAATATGCTAGGTCAGAAAATGCTTTCAGCTAATAAAACGGCTACTAATAATGGAATAATAAAGATAAATGCTGAAAATTTATCTACGGCTACATATTTGGTTAAAATTGAAAATAAAAATGGAGACGTGATCAACGATAAATTGATTGTGAAATAGGTTTTATTTGATTTTAAATGAATCAATTACAAAAAACTGGCAATAAGTTTAAAGACTCGTTGCCAGTTTTTTTGTGTTAAGATGTGAAGACTAACTTATTTTTGAGTGAGGATGTTTAATAACATAATATGGTGTTTTAGTAATTAGATCAATTATTGTACACTACAAAGACTCTCACTAAAACAATCTTTTTATTATCAAATACAAATTTGAATTTCTGATTTTTCTAAAAATGTTTTACTTTGCAGGTTTTTAATAAAAAAATAAGTGAAACACAACCACACAATTTTTGGTACTCTGCAAAACAAGTATAGATGTAACATTTTATCATCAATATAAATCAACCACCCATGAAGTCAAACATAGAACACAAACAACCATTTAATTTTTTTGATACTCAAGTATTAGGTCATCCAGCTGGATTATTTGTATTGTTTTTTACCGAAATGTGGGAGCGTTTTTCCTATTACGGAATGCGTGCCATTTTGGTATTGTTTTTAGTCAGTTCTTTTGGTTTAGGCGGTTGGGATTGGCCTAGAGAACACGCTTTAGCGCTCTACGGAACTTACACAGCTTTGGTGTATCTAACTCCCATTTTAGGAGGCTATTTGGCCGATAAGTACATGGGTTACCAAAAAGCGGTGATTGTTGGCGCTTTGATTATGACTTTGGGTCACGCCTTTATGGCTATTGAAATTGCTCATATTTTTATGTATTTAGGAATTGCTGGTTTAATTATTGGAAACGGATTTTTCAAGCCCAATATCACCTCAATTATTTCTGAACTTTACCAAAAACACCCCGATAAAAAAGACGGTGCTTACACTATTTTTTACATGGGCGTAAATGCCGGAGCTTTCTTAGGGATTTTACTCTGTGGTTACTTGGGCGAAAAAGTGGGCTGGAGCTACGGTTTTGGCTTGGCTGGAATCTTCATGTTATTTGGCATGCTTCAGTTTTATTTTGCAAGAAATATTTTTGGAAATGCGGGTAAAAAACCTCCCAAAGAAGACGAAACTAACCAAGAAATTCAACAAGCCAAATTAGAATTTGAAGGTGATAAGCTTAATCCGTTTACTTTGTTAGATAAGATATTAATCGCCTTATCGGTTACTTTTGGTTTACTGTGGATCATCAACGACCCCACTTCAAAAATAGGCGATTTCAATTTTCTTGAATTTGGCGGGGTTGATTTTTCGAATTACACGGCTTTAGCTGGGCTGTTTTCGTTTTTGTTGGTCTTAATTCTCAGAATAATCCGCTATCCATCCATTGTTCGAGACCGAATGATTGCCATCATCTTCTTTGCGATATTTACGGTTTGTTTTTGGGCCGCTTTTGAACAAGCAGGTGGTTCTATGACTATTTTTGCCAAAGATTATACCAATCGTGTAATGTCAGGCGGATGGGCAACAGTCTTCCTTATTGCCAATATTTTAATCACCACCGTACCGGTGGCTATTATTACTTGGGTTTTGATTTTGCTTTTCAAACAGACATTCAAAAATTACCCCATTGCTAATATTACTTTAGGCTTGAGTTTTGTCATTATATGGGGATTAATCGTTTGGATGATTAATCGTGATTTGAATTCATCGGCTTATATCGCCAATTATGAAGTGGTTGAAAAAGCGGTGGTAGATGAGCAAGGAAAACCTGTTTTTGATGAAGAAGGTCATCCTGAAATAGAAGTAATTCCTATCACGGAAGATTATCAGTTAGGAGCTTCAGATGAGGTGGTTCAACGCGAAGTAACTATTATTGAACCGATTGCTTTTGAAATTGGGGATCAAATGAAGGTGATTGATGTAGACAAAAAAGGAAATTATATTTACTTGAATGAATCGACTGAAAATAGAATTCGCCAAGCCACTCCTGAAGGTGAAAGCACCGGAATTGTAAATGCTGAAATTAAAGAAATAAAAGAAAACGAAATTGAAATTCCAGCCACCTGGTTTTTGATTTTAAATTCTTTGTTCATTATTATGTTTGCTCCCTTGTTTTCCAAATGGTGGGAGAGTAAACACAACCCTTCTGGAGCCATGAAATACGGAATGGGACTGATCTTACTTGGATTAGGTTTTGGCGCCTTGGCTTTTGGTTCATTAGGAATTGAACAAGGCGCAAAAGTAGCCTCGGTAAGTATTATTTGGTTGGTTTTAGCTTATCTATTTCATACTTTAGGCGAATTGTGCTTATCGCCCGTAGCCTTATCCTACATCAGCAAATTAGTTCCTGGACGAATGATAGCCATGATGTTTGGTATTTGGTACATTGCCATTGCTATTGGAAATAAAATTGCAGGAACTATGGGAGGTAAAATTGACGAAATTACAGAAGAATATTCCATGACCACCTTCTTTTTAATTTTTACTTTTGTACCCGCAGGAATTGGATTATTAGCTATTGTCCTTAATCCTTTACTCAAGAAATTAATGCATGGGGTACGTTAAGCCCAAAAACTAAACAGATTAGAAATGAGCAAAAAGCAATACAATCTTTTTGAAGAAGAAAAGAAAGAAGACAAAAAAGAAAAGGACAGCCTTAATCAAACCAAAACCGACTCTCCTAAGAATTTAACAGCACTTAAACTAACCAAGTTTGACAACAAGGTGGAGAGCAAGCAAAAGAAATTGATTAAATCGAGGTTAGAGAAAATTAAAAAACTCAATTCACTTTTAGAAAAGGATAAAGAAATCCTTCATAAAATGAAAAGCATGTACCAAGATGCTTTAAAAGATGATATTGAAAACAACAGCAAAGTAGTAGTTGAGTATGCTCAAAAATTAATTAGTCGGTATAAACAAAAAAGCTTTACTCAGGCCCAGCGTGATACCTTAGAATATCTCATTGAAGAGTGTTTTGAAAATTTACAAACCAACGACTACCCTTACGAGGAAGCCAGTGAATTAGTGAACGAATATAATTCTTTAAAAGAACACTACAACAAAGACAGAAATCACTTTGGTGATGATGTTTTTAAAGACCTATTTAAAGCAGCTTTTGGGGATGAGGAGTTGGATGATGATGAATCTGATGAAGAAATTGATCAAGAGGAGTTTGAAGATGAGTTTGAAGATGAGTTTCAAAAACAAATCATTAGGCAAATGCTCAACGATATGGGCTTAGAGGTAGATGATGACTTTTTTGAAGGCTTAAACACCAATGACCCTGATTTTGAATTAAAATTTCAGCAACGTGTATTTGAATATGCTAAAAAAGAACAAGAGGAGCAAGACCGAAAAGAAAAAAGCAAAAAAGTAATTACTACCGATAAAGAATTTACCAAGCTTTACAAAAATTTAGCTAAAAAAATTCATCCTGATTTAACTACCGATGAAGTAGAAAGAGAACGACGCGAAGAATTGATGAAAGAATTGTCTGAGATTTGGGACAAACGTGATTATTACGGGCTCTTGGTCATTCAATCTAAAATAGACCCCAACTTAACAAAAGAGGTTAATCTAAACGAAAATCAGTTAAAACAAATTGCTGAAGACTTATTTAAAAAAATTAAATCTATTGAAAGCGAACGATTTATGTTTAAAAGATTGCCTGAAAATGAATTCTTTTTTAGGAACTTCTTTGCAAGATCTGATAAAAAAATTAAGCAGTTTATTGAAGAGTACAAGAAAAAAGTTAATCATGATACTGAAGCCACGATCAATCATATTGGATTTTTAAAAAATCAAAAAACCACAAAGAGTTTTTTAAAAGTAGTACAGGAAAGGTTTGAAAGCGAATCTATGTTTTGGTAAGATAAAAAGAGTCAGTTGACACTTATTGGCTGATTATTCTGCCTTTACAATTTAAAATCTTTTGAATTACAATGAGAATAATTACTGTGCCTTTTTCAAAGCCTTTATAGCTAAACGCTTCAATTGTTTTGCACTTTGATAACCTTTAGCTCTCAATATGACTTCGCCCTTTGAATTTAAAAAGATTAAATTGGGAAAAGATTTGACCTTGAATTTTTTAGCTAACTCAATGCCTTCGCCCTTTTCCGCATTGATTTTTTTGTTGATGAAATTAGCATTGAAAAATTCGGCTATCTCAGGGTCGGTAAAAACTTCTTTAGACATCTTTCGGCAGGGACCACACCAAATGGCGTATAAATCAATAAATATAGGGCGATTGACTTCCTCGGCAAAAGCCAAAGTACGCTCAAAATCTGCACTGTAAAAAAAGATTTCTTGATTAGACTGACTCCAACTTGAATTGCAGATTAAAAAACAAACGATTAAAAACCTATACATGCTTTTTTTGTAAAAATCGTAATTATTTTATGAATAGCGTAATTTTTTTGCCCAATACATTTTCTGTAATTATATCAACTTTCCATTTGAGTTAATTCTAATTTTTTTCCACCCTTCTAAATAATAAAGAACAACTAGATCTCTCCAATTGCCTGCGATATGTTGTTTTTGCGATAAATGAATATTTGACCCCGCTGGGGTCATTAGGATATGATGATGCTGACTGTATCTATAAGCATACAACTCCGCTGGGGTTGATAGGATTCATATCTACATAGAAATTCGATTTAGATGTTGATTTTCGACCCCGGCAGGGTTGAATGACTTATGCTGGATTATCAATCTTTGCTTCTTCAAATAATTTTAAACGTTCTAAACCAGCATCAACCGAGTTTACAGCTCCAAAAACCAACAACAACCGAAGTCCATTGCGGGTTTTCTTTTCTTTCATCGTACAGCTTCTAGGGTGTTTCTGGACGCTTTCTAACACCTGTCTAAATTTTTTACTCTGGTAGAAACTAGAATTTTGATCGGCTATAAAATACCCAATCATTTTCCCTTGTTTCATCACCACTTTTTCTAAACCAATACTAGCAGAAATCCATTTTATTCTGAGGCTGTTCAGTAAATCTATAGCTTGTTTTGGA
>JAIUMH010000155.1 GCA_022565635.1 Flavobacteriaceae bacterium
AATAATAAAAATTTTCTTTATCTACTTCGACTAAACTCAGCACATCGTCTCTGGGAAAGATAACTAAATGCTTATAGTTAAAAACAAAATACTTATTTCAAATAGATTCTTGCCTGTGTTGAATTTAGCCAAAGTAAAGAAATTAAAGAAATGGGCTAGATAACGCATATTTTTCTTTTCCATTTTATGCTGAAAATTTAAAAACTCAAATCCAAAACATCCACTTCCTATTCCTTATCTTTGCTGAAATTTAAATCCATAGCATGGCAAGCAATCAAGTGATTAAAATAGGGACAAGAGATAGTGAATTAGCCTTATGGCAAGCCAATAATGTGAAGTCTCAATTGGAAGGTTTGGGGTACCAGGTGAAGCTTTTTCCCGTAAAATCTACAGGCGATTTAAACTTGGACCAACCGCTCTACGAAATGGGAATTACTGGAATTTTCACCAAAACTCTTGATGTAGCCTTAATTAAAGGCGAAATTGATGTGGCTGTACATTCCATGAAAGACGTTCCTACGCAATTGCCTAAAGGCGTGATTCAAGGAGCGGTTTTGCCTCGTGCCAACTTCAAAGATATTTTAATTCATAAAGGCATCGATTTCCTTTCTCAAGAAAAAGGAATAATTGCCACAGGAAGCTTACGCAGAAAAGCGCAATGGCTAAACAAATATCCTAGCCATGAAGTGGAGAATTTCCGTGGAAATGTGAATACGCGACTCCAAAAACTTTCGGATAGCCAAACTTGGAATGGAGCTATTTTTGCCGCCGCAGGATTGGAGCGCATCAACCTAAAACCTGAAAATTATATGGATTTAGATTGGATGATTCCCGCTCCTGCACAAGGAGCTATGTTAGCGGTTTGCATGGAACATAATTCGTTTTGCCAAGAAGCACTTGCTCAATTAAATCATAAGGAAACCGAAGTTTGCGTCCACATAGAACGTGAATTTTTACGTGCCTTAGAAGGTGGATGTACGGCGCCTATTGGAGCATTGGCAAAAGTTGAAGGCAATGAAGTTCATTTTAGTGGCGCTTTGTTTAGCTTAGATGGCAAGGAAAAAGTGAGTATTGAGCAACGTATTCCCTTAGATGAAGCTGAAGGCTTCGGAAAAAAATGTGCCCAAGAAATTCTGGCCAACGGCGGACAACCCATTATGGAAGAATTAAGAAAAATCTTATAAAATGCCTAGTGTTTTATCTACCAAAATTTTAACTCCCGCTCAAAAAAATCTGATTTTACATCAGGGTTTCAGTTTGGTGGAATACAATGCTATTCAAACTACTCCGCTCAAGGGGATTGACCAGCTCAAGAATCAGCGTTTTGAAAATGCAATCATCACCAGTCAGAAATCGGTTCATATCATCAAAGACCTAAAATTAAATTTTAAACAAGTTTTTTGTGTGGGAAAAAAAACACAACAAGCTTTAGAAAGTTTAAATTACAAGGTGGTGGAAGTGGCTAATTACGGAGCCGATTTAGCCGAGATAATCACCGCAAATTATGCCGACTTAAACTTCGATTTTTTTTGTGGTGAGCAACGCAGAGAAAGCATTCCGATGAAACTTACTGAAGCCAAAATCAACTTCAAAGAGCATCATTTGTATTCCACTTCAGCCAATTATAAAAAATTCGATAGAGATTTTGATGCGATTTTATTTTTTAGCCCAAGTGCAGTACAAAGTTTTTTCCATCTTAATCCTTCCACAGAAGCTCAATTGATTTGCATTGGCAAAACTACGGCTAAGGAAGCAAGTTTGTTTAGTGAGAATTTACTTATAGCGAATACAACTTCAATTGAAAGTTGCATTGTTCAACTGAAGAATTATTAAATTAAAAGAAGTAGATTTTAACGCTCTAATGATTTAGCGATTTTTCAGCCAACCAATTAATTCATCATTGTCTTGCATTTGGGCATAATCTAAAGCTGTTTTACCCGCGTTGTCTTCAATTTCTGGGTCGGCGCCCTGTTGAATTAAAAACTTAGCTTCTTCAATTTTTCCATATTTAACAGCCAAACTCAAAGCTGTTAAACCTTCTCTATTTTGATGATTGATAGTTGCGTCCTTATCTAATAAAAGTTGCATTAAATCCGCATTTCCTTTAAAAACAGCTCCCATTAAGGCTGTGTTACCAGCTTGATCGGTAGCATCTATGCTGGCACCTTCACTAAGTAAAAATTCGGTAGCTTCTTTTTGATCGGCATACACGGCTAAAATTAATGGCGGGAACCCACGTTGGTCGGGCTGATTCAATAAATCTGGTTGTTCATTAAGCAAGTCTTTCATGGATTTTACATCTCCATTTTTCGCCAGTTCTCCTAAACTTTGTGCATTCACCATTAGGGAAGCTAACATCAAGAATGAAAAAAATAATTTCAGTTTCATAGCAATTTTTTAAGCGCAAATATATATTTAAAAAATCTATCAAAAATTTAATTTTTGATAGATTTTTCTTATTGTTGATAAAAACATCGATATGCACATAACATAAATAGGCGACTTAAAATGCGCTGTTATACAAGCGGTGGCATTCTTTTCGGTTAGTATGCTAATTTGTGGTCGTTCAGTTCTACCTCAAATTTTACTTTCGCTCCTAACACTTTAAACACTTTCAATATTGTCGAAAATCTGGCATCAGTTACGCTATTTTCAATTTTAGAGATCTGCGCTTTTTTAACTCCAACAAGTTCACCAAGCTGTTCCTGAGTTAACTTTCTTTCTTTTCGTGCTTTTTTAATTTCATATCCAAGCAAGTCAAGTCGAAGCTCGTTTTCAAACTCATCACGCTTTTTTGTTCCTTTTTTTCCGATATAATTGTCGGTCAGTTCTTCTAAACTATATGTTTTCATTTCCCTTTATTTTTTTCTTTAAAACCTATCTGCCGGTAGGCAAGGTACTGTTGTCTTATTCGTTCCGCTTTTTCAATTTCTTTTTTCGGAGTTCTTTTTTATGCTGTTGCACAACTTGACAACAAAGTTTACAAATCCTTCGGATAAACCTTATGCTTTCTCGTATCTTCTTGAGTTAAGACTTTAAAATCTTCAGTAGCTTCTAGTTTTTTAATTTTATTCATCAAATCTTGAGGCAGGGGAGCTAATTTTCTAGATTTTAAATCAATCCAAGCCCCAAGCATTTCAGCACGGGCGCAGTTTTTCCCTTGTTGATTATAAAGGTTGTGCACAAATTCAAAAAACATTCCATCTTCAGAAAGGCCTTTTAATTCAACACTTACGGTCACTGAGTCTTCAGGCATTATTTCCTTGAAGTAGTAAATATGTTCATAAAAAACGACAGGACCTAAGCCTAATTTCACCAGTTGTTTTGAGCTCATTCCGCTTTCAATTAAAAAAGCCATACGCGTATGACTCATAAAGTTTTGGTAAGCCGAATTGGCTAAATGTCTATTGGCGTCTAAATCAGACCAACGGATTTCAAATTTCTTTGTGAATTTCATTTGTTTGTATTTTGTTTACTCTTAAATTATTTTAGTTGTAAGTTATTTTTTAAATGGGTTTTTAGGAATACGGGAAACATGAATTATATTAAATAGTCAATTTTTTATATCCACAGAATAAATTAGCATGTAGTAGTTTTAATTTAGTTTTTTAAAAAAGCCTTGTTATAAATAGCTCATTATCTTTTTTAGATAGAGGATGAATTTATCAGCTTTTCTGCCCCGTTGACAATTCATTTCAAACAGTTTCGTTGTAATTCAAAAATTTGTTTTTTTAGAGGTCCCCCTAAAATATAACAAGTTATGATACTGTAAATCAAAATAATTTAAAAACCATTATTCCTATTTGGTTAATAGCTCAAAACTTCTTTGTATGTATGTTTTCTAAAATAAGATTTCAATTTGCGTATTCATTTATTTCGTTCAATTTTAGTCATAGACTAAAATCTACTCGCACAAATCGCATTTTTCTTTTCAGAACTTCAATTCAGCAAAATACAGCTTCACCTAAAGCCTTTTATCAAGCACTTGGTTTAATACGGTTAGGCTTCATGCGTTGTTCTTTGAAAAACGCAACAATTTCTTGTTTACTCATTTTAGATAATTTAGCATCCAATTTATCTTTAATGTCACAAGCCATTTTCACAGCATCAAATTTCTTTTTTGTTTTAGTTTCCATAATTCATTAAGTCTCTTGGTGAACGTATCTCCAATTGTTTATATCCATTTTTAATATTTATAGAATTGTAGCCACGTATGCGATCTATATTTACAATATGTTTAAAATTCCAGCTTACTAACAAGTCAGCTTGATTGATCGTAGCAAGTGCAATATGTAAACAATCAGGGTAACTTGTTTTTCCAACAACGTTTTCATTTATATACTCAGTAGCAAGCTCAACTGCGATATCGGTTTCCTCAACAAATTCTGTATCATCATATTCAATTTTGCGTATCAAATCACGAACTTTTTCAGGTGCTAGCTCCAATTCAGTTTCAAACATAGTTGAAAAGATAATAGTGAATTCTCTACTATTAATTCATTCAAATAAAGGTTCAGTGAACTCCCGAAATTCATCATCAAAATAACCTCCAAATACTGAAGTGTCCAAATATATACGCTGTTTCTTCATTTCACTAATTTACAAATTTTAATGAGATGTTGAATTTTTCTAGCTATTTTTTAATCTTGTATTCTAATCCTACTTATCATCTCTCGCAAAGGCGCAATAACGCAAAGAATAATTGAATTTATTGAAAATACAAAACCAATGTAGTTATAGCCACTAAAACCGTAGCCACAACAACGCCCCTAGCGCGATAAATTAAATTTCTTCTCAAAAACATGTAAAACGGAGCAAAATTAAGAACAGCCCCTAAGGCCATAAATTTCCCTAAAATACCTGTTTGGTATGCTGTAGAAACCGTACGTTCAAAATCTTCATCTACAAAAATGGCTATAAACAAAAACATGCCCACCAAATTAGCAATCAAACCAATCACGGCGCCAATCGCCATTTCTTTTTTAATATTAATGTTCAAAATTCCAGTTTTTAAATTCTTTTAAAGCATGGTAAGCCGTTAAATCAAATTGCACCGGCACTACCGAAATATAATTATTTTCCAAAGCCCATTCATCGGTATCTTTCCCTCCATCTTGGTTCACAAATTCACCTGTTAACCAGTAGTAATCTCTACCGTGAGGCGTTTGTCGTTTATCAAAATTCTCTACCCAATTGGCTTTGGCCTGTCGGCATAAACGCAAACCTTTAATTTTCTCTTTTTCCACCGCTGGAAAATTCACATTCAGTACCGTAGCAGTAGGCAAACCATTTTCCAAAACCATATTCACAATATACTTAATGTATTCTGTGGTATGAGAAAAATCGGCATTCATAGAATAATCCAATAAGGAAAAACCAACTGCAGGAATATCACTTGTGCCCGCTTCCACAGCCGCGCTCATTGTACCCGAGTAAATCACGTTAATGGAAGAATTAGACCCATGATTAATCCCACTCACACAAATATCGGGTTTTCTTTTCATAATTTCCTGCGTAGCAATTTTCACACAATCGGCCGGCGTGCCAGAACAACTGTATTCGCGCACCTGGTCGTCTAAATGCACCTCATCACAATACAAATTATCATTTACGGTAATGGCGTGACCCATACCACTCTGCGGACGGTCTGGCGCCACAACAATCACTTCACCAATTGTTTTCATTATGCTGATTAAATGACGGATTCCTGGGGCGGTAATGCCATCATCATTCGTCACTAAAATCAAAGGTTTTTTTGTACTCATAGTTTTTTTCAAAGTTGAAATGCAAAAGTGCATAAATAAATATTCAAAACATAGTAATTTTAAATTTCTATAAGATTAAGAATGGGTATGAGAAGCCAAGAACCTGCTTTCCGTTTCAAGTCCTCAACCCCAAAGCAAGTTTTCTAATGCTTGGTCAAGAGCTTCCTGCCGGTCGCTTTGCCAAGCCAAGAAAACAAAGCTTTTGGGTCTGTGGGCTTTCCACTACAATCAGGGCTAATACCAATTTAACCATCAAATGACGCTATTTAGCTCATTCATTTTTTCTTATATT
>JAIUMH010000156.1 GCA_022565635.1 Flavobacteriaceae bacterium
CGAAACGGTCGGGACAGGCTATTTTCTTTTACAGTAATTTCAAATAATAACTGGTTTAAATTTTCAATTACAATAGCATGAATAGTTTCAACTATGTAGCTCTATGTTTCATTTTTGATAAGCTCGTTTTCATGTAGCTCTGACCATGATTCTAACGGATTTCCGTCAGACGAAATTCATCTAGGAGAGTCTTCTTTCATTCTATAAAATTATGAAAATGAACCACCAACTTTATTCGAAGGCGTATCAAGTTTCGGTTTAGAGCCATTCCTGTTTTTTAACTTGCGTGTGTGTAACTGATTTATGTAAGCATTTTCCAATTCAAGTAACTCTATTTTTTGTCTAAGTGTAGGGTTGATTATATGCCAACAATAACACTACAAGCATTTCCCCCAAAGCCCACTGCGTTGACCATAATGTGATCAAGTTTTTGGGGGATATTTTGATACGTGTAAAACGGGTTTTCTATTACTTTTTGGTGCATTAGCATTAATATTGCCATTTCTAAACTCATACCACCAGAAGCACCAAAACTGTGGCCCATCATAAATTTGTTAGTGGTTAAAAAGGGTGATTTATAGAAAACTTTTTGAATAGCTTCTAGTTCTGCAAAGTCGCCTCTTACAGTTCCTGGAGCATGGAGTACAATAGCATCCACACTTTCTAAATGAGCATCTTGTAAAGCCATTTTCATAGATTTTTGAAAGCACAAAGCGTCTTTTGAAATAGAAATATTATGAGCAATTTTTTCAGTAGCATAACCCAAACCTTTAACTTGAGCTATCGCATTTTTAGGTTCTTGGTCTATTACAAACAGATTTGAAGCTTCAGCTAAAACCAGCGTATTAGATGTTTTTTTTAGATCTAAACTTCTACAAGCCCATTTAGAAGTTTCAGAGGAATATAATTTTAAAGCCTTCATCTGTGCTATGGTAAAATCTGTAAGTGGAGCCTCAGAACCACCAATTACAAAACTCTTTGCCAAACCCGCCTGCAACCATGCGTTTGCATTTAAAAGTGCATGTAAGGCTGTTGAACAGGTAATGGAATGAGAAATAGTAGGTCCCTCACTTAGTAACTCCTGTGCAACCCAAGAAGATAAATTGCCTAAAGTTGTGGTTGGAGAAGTTAAACTAGGAACTTGGCCCGTAGTAAAAAATTCTTCATAAGCACGTTCAAGTGTTTCGGTTGCACCCCTAGAAGAACCTAAATTTACTCCAGCATTTAAAAAGTTTAAATGCTTATTTTTCTTTAGCTTCTTTGCAAGGTAAATAAGCATTAAAACTGAATGATCAAGATTTTTGTAAACTTTGCTGTCTTTCTTTAAAGCTTGGATTTGTTTTTTGCTAGTCTGGTCTAATTGACTTACCCATAAGGACGTGTTTTTAATTTCTTTTTGTGAGAATTTTGGTTCTCCTTCAAGATAACTATTCCAAATCTGGGTAGAGGAGCTTCCTAAACATGAAATGCTTTCAAAAGCTTTAATGTATAAGTTTTGGGGCACTTTTTTATTTGCAAATATCCAAAAATGAAATGACACATTTCTTAAAAAATTAGCTAAATAATTATTCCAACTCAGCGGGAATTCAATTCAGACTATTTTAGGATTTATAAAGCCTTTTTATCTTTTTTATTTTCCGAAATTTGAATTTTAAAAAAATCTACATGCTCAAAATTGCTTATCACCCCATTTATCAGCATCCCTTGCCTGATGGGCATCGTTTTCCTATGGAAAAATATGATTTATTACCAAAGCAACTTTTACATGAAGGAACCTGTGAAGAGTTTAACTTTTTTTCTCCTGAAATTCCTGATGATGAATTTATTTACAAAGCGCATACACCTAGCTATGTGAAAAATTTATATACCCTAAACATAGAACGAAGAGAGGCAAGAAAGATTGGTTTTCCTTTGTCTGAAGAACTAGTTAAGAGAGAGCGGATTATTGCAGATGGAACTCTAAAAGCATGCGATTTTGCTCTAGATTATGGAGTAGCAATGAACATAGCTGGAGGAACTCACCATGCTTTTTCTAATCGTGGAGAAGCTTTCTGCATGCTTAATGACCAAGCAATAGGAGCTCATTATTTACTTTCTAAGCCAAGCATGAATAAGATATTGGTCGTGGATTTGGATGTACATCAAGGAAACGGTACAGCGCAGATTTTTCAAAATAATCCACAGGTCTTTACTTTTTCTATGCATGGCAAAAGTAACTACCCGTTTAAAAAAGAAAAATCAGATTTAGACATAGCACTTAATGACAATTGCGGAGATGAAGACTATCTCTCTATTTTAAAAGAAACTTTACCAAAATTAATTCAGCAACAAAAACCCGATTTTATTTTTTATTTGTCTGGAGTTGACATTTTAGCAACAGATAAGCTAGGAAGGTTGGGTTGTAGTGTGCACGCATGTAAAAAAAGAGATGAGTACGTAATTAACACCTGCTTTAAAATGGGTATTCCAATGGAAATAAGTATGGGAGGTGGGTACTCGCCAACTATTAAAACCATTATAGAAGCTCATGCTAATACATTTAGAATAGCTCAGGATACCTATTTCTAAAAGTTTTCTTAATTTTTTTGGTTTTTATTAGGGTCTTTTTATAAATTTGAACTACTAATTGAAAGTGAAAGATAAATCCAATAGCTAACCGCACCAATTTGACTTTGTCTTCACCTCTCAATTAGTCTATTAAAATTTTTATTAACTAATACCTTAGAATTATGAGTTTAAAAAATTCAGTTCAATTAATTGGAAATTTGGGTAAAGATCCTGAAGTTTTAAAAATGGAGAACGGTAACAAACTAGCTAAATTCTCTATTGCAACCAACGAAACTTACCGTAAAAAAGACGGAGAAAAGACTACAGAAACTCAATGGCATAATGTTGTTGCTTGGGGTAAAACTGCAGAAATTATTGAAAAGTATGTTTCTAAAGGCAAAGAAGTGGCTATTCGCGGAAAACTTACTTCTAGGTCTTATGAGACTAAAGATGGTGAAAAAAAGTATATCACTGAGGTTGTTTGCGATGAATTAGTAATGTTAGGAGGAAAATAGAAAGATAAACTGTTTTTTTCTAAAAAAAATAAAGCCAGTATTTTGATGAGTACTGGCTTTATTAAATTTAATCATCAAAAGAACTACTCGTTTTTAGCGTACATTAATTCTTGGTGATTTTTCACTTTAGCTTCAAAAATAGCTTGATTATGCTCTAATGAAGCATTAGCATCTAGCTTGATTTCATCACCAGTTGGTAAGTGAAGCACATAAAAACCATCTTCAAATGAAGCTAACTCCTGTAATTCACCATTTTCGCCAACTAAATTCCAAGTTTGGTTGTCTGGTGTGTATATCATCACAACCTCTTCACCAGCATGCTCGCCGTTTAACTTTTCAATAGTGAATTTGTTTTTTTCAGCAGTCATTTTTACCCTATTTCCATCAACTTCAGCATACTGAGTCTCTTTTTCTCCTTCTGCCATGGCTATTGGGTTACTTCCCGTCCAGAATTCAATAAGATTGAAAATAAAGATGTCACCAAACATAAATAATCCATAAACAGGAACAATGTTTAATGCCCAAAAAACTAGATTGTCAACAAACTTGTTGCTTGTTAAACCATCATTCCAATCTCTCAAATTGTTAAATGCCTTAAACGAGCCTAAGCAAGAAGTGCTTAATAAGGTTAATGATAAGGCACTGCAAATAATCATTTTTCTTTTCATTGTGTAAGGTTTTGAGTTATTTTACTAAAGTAATCAATTAATCTTTTGTTTCATTATAGTTTTTGTACATTATTTTCTCTGTTAATATCAGCCATTAACTGAGAGGGGTCTATTTCTATCTGTTTTACTTGCTTTCCCTCCACATCAATACTTAAATTATAAGTGGGCATTGCCCATGCCCATTTTTGATGTACATTTTCCATTCCAGGCTTATTCCAACGCATCATTTGTAAAGGAATGTAGTGCATTTCTTGGGTGTCATCTTCAAAAGTTACAGCTAATTCAATAGGCATAGGCATCATGCCAATGCGTTCTAATTCTACAGTGAGCGTATCATCTTCTTGAGATGCATTTTTAATTCCATAATCAATGGTGTTGATGGTTTGTGTCCAATCTACCAAATACCAATCCAATTCAGCACCAGAAACTTTTTCAGCTACACGTTTAAAATCGTTGGGAGTAGGATGCTTAAACTTCCACTCTTCAAAGTAACGCTTTAAGGTCTTATTTAGTAATTCTTCACCAATTAAATATTCTAATTGTGTTAGAAAAATAGCGCCTTTAGAATAAGCAGAAATGCCGTAGGCTTGGTTAAAATGCCAACGGTCTGCCTGACTTGTTAAAGGTTGTTGGGCTTCTGAGTTAGCTAAAGCAATATATCCTTGATAAGCCCTTGAAAGCGGAAAATCATCTTCTTTTTCTAAGATTTCATTTTCAGCTAAAGTAGAAATGTAGGTGGTCATTCCTTCGTCCATCCACTCATGTTTAGATTCGTTTGTTGCTAAGACATGTTGGAACCAAGAATGCGCTAATTCATGAGCAGTAACTCCAAATAAGCTTGGATAAGATCGTTCACCAGTAATAAGCGTACACATGGCATATTCCATACCGCCATCACCGCCTTGAATTATAGTATATTGGTCGTATGGATACGGCCCAATATGCTCATTAAAGTACAACAGCATTTTTTCAGTATCGGGTTGTAACTTTTTCCAGTTTTCTTTAATTTCTTTCTTGTCTTTGTAAATGAAATGAAGCTCTGTTCCGTCTTCTGCAGTAAATCTATCATGTACAAAATCGGGATCTGCGGCCCATGCAAAATCGTGTACTCTTGGAGCAACAAAATGCCAAGTTTTAGTTTTCCCTCTGTTTTTTACTTTCACGCCTTCGTCTTCATAGCCATGACCAATTTCATTGGGGTTTTGCAAATAACCAGTTCCGCCAATGGTATAATTTTTATCAATGGTAATTTGAACATCATAATCTCCCCAAACACCGTGAAATTCGCGTCCAATATAAGGGTGTGCATGCCATCCTTCAAAGTCATATTCTGCTATTTTTGGATACCACTGCGTCATAGATAATTCTACGCCCTCTTTGTTTTGACGACCAGAGCGTCTAATTTGTTGAGGTACTTGACCGTTAAAATCCATGTCAAAGACAACTTCTTCACCTGGAAGAATAGCTTGGTGAAGTTTAACTTCTAAAATGGTTCCTACTACTTCATAATTAATTTTCTTTCCGTTTTGTTTTAACGATTTAACTTTGATGTAGCCAATTTCATCTTCATTTAACTTTGAAATTCGATCACCTACTCTTGGGTCTGGGTCTGCTATGGTTCTAGAGCGAACATCCATTTCACTTCCCGGCTGAAACGCATTAAAATACAAATGATAAAAAACCTTTTGTAGTGTGTCTGGAGAATGATTGGTGTAGGTAAGTTGTTGTTTTCCTTGGTATTGATATTTTTTTACATCCATATCAATTTCCATTGCATAATCAGCTTGTTGTTGCCAATAATTGGTGTTGTTTTGTGCATTTAGATTAGCCCATGCTAAACCAACAAAAAGCATTAATACTTGGTGTTTTCTTGAATTCATAATTAAGCTATATTTAAGTAGCTAAAATATGTTTTTCTGATTGAAAAAAGTAGCTAAAAGTTAATTATGTATTTTCTTTAAGAAATAAAGCTTTAGGGGTAAAATTTAATCTTTGTATTTTTTATAACCTAAATACATCCACCAAAAAAGGTAATACAGAGATTGAAAAGGGCTGAGGTTTTCAACTTTTCGATAAAAATACCATTGTGATTTAATCAGTCTTTTTTTATCTCTACTTAATGAATTTTTTCGAATTCTGTAAATGGCGTGTGGCTTTTGAATTCCGTAAGCATATGGAATTTTTTTTAAGTACTGAAGCCACAAACCCATATCTTGCCTTTTTTTGATATTTGGCATGTATAATTTGCCTAATTCTTCCAC
>JAIUMH010000157.1 GCA_022565635.1 Flavobacteriaceae bacterium
TTTAGCTGGAGTATTTGGACTTGCCTTGATGGGCGGAGTGATGTTGAATACGCAGGAAGCGGAGGCGCAGGAAATTTCTCCTGACCCAGGAGGAACGCCATCATGGGATCTGGGACTTTGTTTCAGTGTTTCTGGTGGCATGGAAGCTGGTTGTTATTTCTTATCCATTGACGGCCCATGCAATAATCCAGATCCATCTTGTAAATAATAGTTGAACCTAAAATCTTATAAAATGATAAAAGCATTTACATTTTCATTAGTAAGCATTATGTTTATTACTGGAATTTCAAACTTGAGATCAAATGAAACTCAATCGCAAATTATGTTGCCTGCATTGGGTGAAAGTTTCAGCCCATCTCCATGCCAACTACCAAATGGTAGTGCTGGAGCTCAATGTCAAGCTCTAAATGGAAACTGCACTGTTAGGGTAGCATGCAAAAAAGTTCCTGTTTTGGAAATGACTCCATAAGGATGAGAATAGTATTACTAAATTACGATATATGATCAAGATTGAACTATTTTGGTCATATATTTTAAAACTTTACATATGAAAAACTCTGTATACTTAATTATTTTATCAGTATTAATTTTAGCCTGTTCAGAAAAGAAAAACAGTATTAGTGATTTCAATAATCAGATAGATACTTTAACTATTTCACATCCTAACTCAAAGTACCAAAACTTATACACAATAACAGCTTTTGACAAAAAATCAAATAAATTTTATGGTTTGAACTCAACATTAAATAGTATTGATGTTTTTTCTTTAAATGGCAAAAACCCACCTAGACAAATACATATTAAAAACGAAGGCCCTAACCAGATTGAAGAAATGATTTCAGGGATGGCTATCAATGACGGTAATCTTATTGTGGTTGGTTTTAATTACATCTATAAATTAAATAATGACGGAGAAGTGCTCAACAGAATTGCTATTAATGCCAATACAGAGAATACACTTTTACAAACCCAACCCATTTATGATATAGAAGACAATGTTATAGAAATTGTTAATGAAGATCAATTTATTCTAAAGACAGTAAACTATAAAGACTCTAGAACTCACCAAACTAAAGATTTTTATAAAAATTATTCGCATTTAGTAAGTTTTACCCCCTCCACTCATCAGTTTCAAAACTTGAATATTAAATACCCAAAATCCTACAGCGAAAATTTTTATGGATTTAACACCCGTTTTTCAATGGCTTTGCACCAAAAATCAAATCAGCTTTTCTACTCTTTTGAAGGCACACCAAGCCTTTTTTATCTTGACTTAGAAGCTCGTAAAGCTAAGCCCAAAGAAATTAAATTAGACACCAAAAATTTATCAAAATTTAAAATAACAACAAAAAGTTACCAATCAAACAATGCTTTCGACTTAAAAAATTACTTAGTCAATAGCAATTTTGATGGAATAGCGAGCACCGAAGATTACATTGTTTTAATGCATCACTCTTCTCAAAATATGGATGAAATTGACCCTGAAATGAATACGAAAAACAAAGTGCGTGAGCTCATTGTATATGATGTTGAAGAAAGAAAATTTATAGGTAAAATTATCATTAACGGAAAAATATTAAGCAAGAGTCATTTTAGTGTAGGTAACGATTTATATTTACAATACCTTAATGAGGAAAAAGCTGAAAATGAACTATCCTTCTTAAAAATAAGTTTAGACCAGTAACAAATTTAGCTTTTAAATTTTGGTTCATTAAATAGGCATTAACCAATTTTACCTCACACAAAGACTACCTATTTCTAAAATAATTTTAACTTTGGTAATAAAAATTAAATGTCTAAACTTACCATCCTATTTTTAGCTTTTCTTTGTTTGGCTTGCCAAGAAAAACAAGCCGATTCTGTAGTAGATAATTCTCAGGACCAACAAAAAACAAACAATAATGAGGTGGTTGTGAATACTACAGTAGTAGAAGACAAAATCTTTAATAAACAAATTTTAGCAAACGGTATAATTGAAGCTAGACACAGAAGCGAAATGCGCTTTAGGCAAACCGATAACATCCAAAAAATCTATGCTAAAAACGGAGATATTGTACAGAAAGGGCAATTAATAGCGCAATTAGACCAAACCAATATTATCAATTTATTAGACCAAGCAGAAAGAGAATTAGCCAGTGCCTCTACCCGATTGCTTGAAGAAAAAGCCAATTATGGTATTCATAAAAAACCAGATTCGCTTATAGAACCTCACATTCTTACCGTAATTAAAAACCGTTCTGGATTTAATGAAGCAGAAGCTAGAGTAGCCAACAAAAAAATCATGCTAGAGCAAACCGAAATTAGAGCTCCTTTTTACGGAAGAGTTGCTAACCTTAATACCAAAGAAGGTAATTTTATTTCATCTGCAGATATTTTTTGCACCCTTATTAGTCATCAAGAATTAGATGTTATTTTTCATGTCTTAGAGTCAGAATTAACATATCTATTCCTTCATCAAAAGGTTAAGCTTTATCCTTTTGGTCAACCGCAAAAAAAATACCAAGGCAAAATTATTGAAATTAACCCATTGGTAGAAGAAAATGGGCTTATTAGAATTAAAGCTAAAATCCTTAATCCAAGCTTAAATTTGTATGACGGCATGAACATGAAAATACAAATTGAAGAAGAGGTAAAAGAGGTGATTAGCATTCCTAAAGAAGCATTGGTTTTGCGTTCTAACAGAGAAGTAGTTTTTAGTCTTGAAGATGGAAAATCAAAATGGAATTATGTGAAGTTAGTAGATGAAAATACCACTAATTATGCCATTACAGAAGGCGTAAAATTAGGTGATACAATCATCATTTCTAACAACATGAATTTAGCGCATGATGCACAAGTAAAAGCCAATTTTGTTCCGCCTGTTCAAGATAGCATTAATTAGGAGGTATGAAATTTATTCTTCAAAGGCCAATTGCCACGTTTATGATTGCCTTAGCCTTTTTAATTTTAGGCCTAGTGGCTAGTTTTCAAATTCCTACTGCATTATTGCCTAATATACCTGTTCCAGAAATTACTATACAGGTAAGTTACCCCAACCAAACCGCAAGAAACTTAGAAACTAATGTAATTCGCCAACTTAGAAATCAACTGCAACAAATTGCTCAACTAAAAGACATTGAAACAGAAGCTAGAGATGGTTTTGGCTTGCTTAAATTAAAATTTGAATACGGTGTTTCTACCGATTTAGCTTTTATTGAAGCCAATGAAAAAATAGACATGGCCATGAATTTTTTACCGCGTGACTTACCAAGACCTCGCGTTATTAAAGCCTCTACTTCAGACATACCCGTGGTTTTTTTAAGTGTTAGCATCCCCAATAATAATAGTCAAGAAGCTTTTTTAGATTTAAGTGAGTTTAGTTTTAATGTGCTTAAAAGAAGAATAGAACAACTTCCAGATATAGCTATTGCAGATATTTCTGGACATTTGTTTGCTGAAGTGCAAATCCAACCAAATTTGGCTAAATTACAAAGCTTGGGCTTAGACCAAGGAAGTATTGTACAAGCCATTAATAACAATAATTTTGAAATTGGAGATTTATTAATTGAAGATGGCATTTATCAATATAATCTTAGGTTTTCATCTCCGCTCCAAAACAAAGAAGATTTAGAAAATATAAGAATTAACCACAACCAAAACATTTATCGCTTAAAAGACTTAGCCAAGGTCAAAATTGTACCCGAACAAATTAGAGGTGCAAGTAGCACCAATAAAGATAGAGCCATACAAATTGCTTTAATTAAACAAGCAGAAGCAAGTGTATATGAGATGAATGAAAAGCTAAGCGAATTTATCCTCGAAATTGAAAAGGAATATCCGCATTTAAAGTTTGAAACCCA
Source organism: Flavobacteriaceae bacterium (assembly GCA_022565635.1). Classification (GTDB taxonomy): domain Bacteria; phylum Bacteroidota; class Bacteroidia; order Flavobacteriales; family Flavobacteriaceae; genus Psychroflexus. The sequence continues at coordinate 3,840 of JAIUMH010000157.1, forward strand.
CCAAGACCAAACCACTTTACTTAAATTATCTATAGACAATTTAAAGTCGTCTTTAATTTTAGGAGGAATACTTGCTATTGTAATCATTTTTGTTTTTATGCAAGATTTAAAATCTCCTGTTATTATTGGGGTGAGCATTCCTTTAGCATTAATTATTTCTTTTTTCTTGCTTTACATCTTTGGTTTAAGCATTAATATTATTTCATTATCTGGATTAATTTTAGGGGTGGGGATGATGATTGATAATTCTATTATTGTTATAGATAACATTACACAAAAACTCAACGAAGGCTTCTCTATTTTTGAAGCTTGTAAAAGGGGTACTTCAGAAATTATTTCTCCTCTTGTAAGTTCAGTACTAACTACTTGTATGGTATTTTTCCCTTTGGTTTTTTTAAGTGGTGTTACGGGAGCCTTATTTTATGACCAAGCCCTAGCCGTTGCAATTGGTTTGGTTTCTTCCTTGCTAGTAGCTATTTTTGTTATTCCTAGCATCTATTTGCAAATTCATAAAAAAACAAAAAAGCAATCGCTTAAAAAAGACATTTTAGCCCATTGGTATAAGAAGGGTTTTGCTATTTTTTACACTAAAAAATACCTCACCCTTACCATAGCTTTAGGCTTTTTAGGATGCGCCTTATTTTTATTTAAGCATTTAGAGTTCAATAAGCTCCCCCAACTTGAAGAACAAGAAATGAGAATAAAAGTAGATTGGAATAAAAATGTAGGCGTAGAAGATAACCTAGAAAAAAGTCAACTTTTACTGGAAGACATAAAGGACATAACTTACGTAGTTGAAGCCGCAGAGCAACGCTATTTGCTACAAAGAGAACCTACTCAAAATTTTTCTGAAACTCAAATTTACCTGAAAGCCTCCTCTCCTACTCATTTAGAAAATGTAAAAAAAGAAATTCTAAAACGTGTAGAAAACACCTCTTGGGTAGTTGATTTTTTGCCTCCTAAAAACATTTTTCAGTATGTATTTGGTGACGAAGAAAACGAACTTACCGCCGAAATAACTTCAAGAGAAAAAATTGAACTCCCATACGAAAGTGAAATTAATAGCATTGAAAAATTACTGCCATTTGCTATTCAAGAAACCCCAATGCAAAACATTTATAACCTCCAGATTAAACATGAAAACCTTCTTTTATACCAAGTAGATTATCAAAAACTAATTGACGAAGTAAAAACGGTTTTACAAAGAAATTTTGTTAGTGAGCTTAGAAACGTACAGCGTTTTATTCCTATTAGAATGGGGTATGAGGAAACCAATATGCAAAAAAGTTTACAATCTAATTTTGTACTAAATCAAAATAATCAACTTATACCTCTTTATCAATTAGTAGAAGTAAAAAAAGAAATTCAATACAAAAGCATACACGGTAAACGGTCTGGCGAATTTTTAAAAATTTTACCTCAAGAAGAAGTAAAAATAACCCATCAACTTCTAGAAAAAACCAAAAACAAATTTGCATCATCTCCATACAACATTAACTTTTCAGGTAGTTTTCTAGAAAAAGGCAACCTCCTTAACGAATTATTAGGCGTGATTGGAGTTTCTATTGTACTGCTGTACTTAATTATGGCCGCGCAATTTAACTCACTTACACAGCCTTTAATTATACTTACTGAAATTCCTATAGATATAGGGGGCTCTTTAGTATTGGTTTGGCTATTTGGAGGCGATATTAATTTAATGACCGGCATTGGTATTGTGGTTATGAGTGGTATTGTAATTAATGATAGTATCCTAAAAATCCATACAATGAATCAACTTAAAGCCAGCGGATTAAGCATGGATGAAGCTATTCTTGAAGGAGGAAAAAGAAGATTAAAACCCATTTTAATGACTTCAATTACCAGTATTTTAGCGCTTTTGCCTTTTTTATTTATTGGCGGTCTTGGTGCCGATTTACAAAAACCGCTTGCCTTAGCAGTTATTGGCGGGTTGGCAGTAGGAACTTTTATTTCCTTATACTTCCTACCAATTTTATACAAGTGGTTTTCAAAAGATCAATAATAAGCTTTAAATGCAAATCAAAACAAACAGTCAACTCCACACCCACTAATTATACCAGTTGTTATTTGAAATTACTGTAAAAGAAAATAGCCTGTCCCGACCGTTTCGGGAAAGAT
>JAIUMH010000158.1 GCA_022565635.1 Flavobacteriaceae bacterium
AGATTTCAAGGGAATGCAATGACCGTAAGAAATCTTATACGGGAAGCCCAGGTGGGACCATTTTTAAATAGATAAACCTCCGATAATCAATAAATTTTTTATTTTTATTCGAAATTTGTTCTAAATCAAAAATTAGTGTTGCTTTATTGTTTCGTTTTTTAAGAATATTGATTCTCTTCCTTTAAAGAGATCAATACAGAATAATGTTTTTCCTTCTGCTGTTAAATCGCATCCACCATAGTTTCCTTCTTTGTTTTCTAAAATTATAGATGTAATCAGAACAATTAGAGCTATTGGATTATTCATTTCAACACTTTCCCAACCGATAGCAAAAAATCCAACATCAAAAAATGTTAATGTTAAAATGAGAAAGGATTTGATTATTGTCTTTTTTGATTCGGGCTATTTTTGATCTATGATTTTAATCTTTTAAATTGTTTTCTAAACAACAACATTATACCTGTTTTATTTATATTCATTCAACAGTTGTTCTATTTTTTTGAACCAAAGCTTATTGGCTTCTCTGTTTTGTCCGTGTTTAGTTGCTCTGTCGTATTCTCTCTGCATAGCTAAACAATCTTGCCAAACTTCTTCATAAACCTTCCAATATTCATCATAGTTAGCAATTTTCTTCTTTTTAAGCGCTGTGAATTGTTTGTTCATTTTATTGGAATGCAGTGCTGCAATGTCAAAATGAAGCTGTTCATGTGTTAATAGAAAATCATCTTTTTTATACACCCAGGATTCATTTTTTAAAAAATAGGCTTTAGTGGTTAGTTTTTGAAATCCAACAATATTGTTTCTCTGGTCTACTTGAACATTTTTAGGTAGAATTTCAATTTTGTAGGCGGTGAGTGCAAAACCATATACGTTGGTATCGGCTTCAGCCTGAAAGTCATCCCATTTCAACTTTACATCTGCAGACCATTCAATTTGGCTTTGTGCAATAAGTTGATGAGGAAGAAAAATGAAAATAACTAAGTTTAAAATGAAAGATAAGGTTTTCATTGGTTTTGCTTTTAATTAATTAAATCAGCTTCAATATGCTAAGCAAAGATAAAACTTCAAATTTTATTTTGGCTAAAATTTTAATTCTTAACTCAATACCTATCTCCATCCTTTTTCTTACCAAAAAAAATCCAAGCCAAAAAAGCCATAGGGAAATAGGCTAAGCTTAAATCTACTACTGAAAACCAAAGTGGTGACGGCAACATCATTACATTGATAAAACCTCCCGTAAAAAAACCTAAAGCAATAAGCATTGCTAAGTTTCTTCTACTTGATTTTGCAATGGTGACACAGATTGAAGCTCCAACAAATGTTCCCAGCGCGTGGGCCAAAAACGGCATTAAAAAATGCTTAGGTTGCATTTGTTGCATGCCTTCTTTTAAGCCTTCCATAGTACTAAAGTCAAAACCTTCTGGTGTTGGTATAATTACGCCACCATAGTTAACAATAAGCATGTTTATGATGCTCCCTCCAACTAAACCGACTAAAACAGCTAATGCATTTCTAACAAATTTATTCATTATCCTCCTTTTTATAAAAGGCAATACTAATCATTTTTTTTCAGTTAGCTTCACTATTCTCTACAGTGGTTTTAGGCCAATATTTACTGGAAATAAGGTTTTTACTAAGATTTAAAATCGGGTTTAAAATTTTATTTAAAAACCTAATAAATACCCTAATTTAGCCCCTTATAAAATATTTTAGCTTAGCTTTAGTTGTAACCTTATGAAGTTTGTAGTTTGGTGGTTGTGTTTACTGGTTTCCACAAGTCTTTTGCAAGCGCAGGAAGACCTTATGGTTACTAAAACTATTGCTACAAAAGACAGTGTTTTTCTTGAAGATTTTAGTATTAGCTCTATGTACTTTAAGCTTGATGACGTACAAAAAAAACCTATTGATACTTCGCTCTATTCCATTAATTACGGCAAAGCTTTATTGAAGTTGAGCAAAAATCTACAGCTAAATCATGATTCACTTTTAGTTACCTACCGAAACTTCCCTAGCTTTTTAACCAAAACTTACCAACCTTTAGACGAAAGCATTATTGTTGAGGGTTCTTCCAAAAATACGCCTGTCTATGAAGTAAAAAGACAGGACCAAAGTCAGAATTTTGTCCCTTTTGAGGGCTTAAACACCAGTGGTAGTATTTCTAGAGGAGTGCGCGTAGGAAATAATCAAAATGCAGTAGTAGATTCTGAGTTGGACTTACAGATTTCAGGAAGGCTTTCTGAAGATGTTACCTTAAGAGCTTCTATTCAAGATGCTAATACACCGCTTCAGCAAGGAGGATATTCTCAACGATTAAATGAGTTTGATCAAGTTTTTATTGAATTGGAAGGGAAAAATTGGGGAATTCGTGCTGGGGATATCGACTTAATTGAAGACAAGTATTTTTTTGCTTCTTTTAATAAGAAAATACAGGGTTTATTGGTTTCTACTCAACTTAATCAAGATTCTAATCCTATTGAAGCTTATGCCGCTGGAGCCTTAGTCCGTGGGGTTTGGACAAGAAGCGAGTTAGTAGGACAGGAAGGAAACCAAGGGCCCTATAAACTTACTGGACCCAATGGCGAATTACTGGTTTTAATTATTTCTGGAAGCGAATCGGTTTTTGTGAATGGTAGAAGATTAAAGCGAGGTGAAAATGAAGATTATTTGATTGATTACAATGCTGGTGAAATTATTTTTAATGCTAATTTCCCTATAACTTCTGAAATGCGAATTGTAATTGAATACCAATATGCTGATCAAAATTACTCTCGCGTACTAGCCACAGCCGGCGGAAGTTACCAAACTGAAAAATTCCAAATTAGTAGTTTTGTATATACGGAAACCGATTTAAGAAATCAACCTATACAACAAGCTTTATCTGATGAGCAAGTACATGTACTTCGTGATGCCGGAAACGACCAAAGCCAAATGATTGCTCCTAGTGCAGTTCCTACAGATTTTGCTGAAAACAGGATTCTCTACCGTAAAGAAATCCTTAATGGCGAAGAGATTTTTGTTTTCTCCAACAACCCTGAAGATGAGCTTTTTAGCGTAAGATTTACTAACGTTGGAGCTAACCAAGGGAATTATGTAGTGAGTACAGATAATGCCATCTCCAGAATTTTTGAATATGTGCCTCCTCAAAATGGGATTCCTCAAGGTGAGTTTGAGCCAGTAATTCAGTTGTTTGCTCCTAAGCGACTACAAGTAGGAGTGGTGCAATCGGCTTATCAAAATGGTGAAAACTCTTTTGTGAATACAGAACTGGCGGTAAGTGATAATGACGAAAATTTATTTTCTAATTTAGATAATGAAGATAACCAAGGCTTGGCTTACAAAATTGAAACCAGGCAACGCATCATCAAGCAACAAAAAAATTGGAATGTAGATGTGTTTGGAAACGTAGATTATATTCATCGGAATTTTACTAGCATTGAGCGTTTGTATAATGTGGAGTTTCAACGGGATTGGAACCTTTTTAATGCTGTTGGAAATCAGCGTTTTGTTGACGTTGGAACAAGCGTAAACAACCTTGAAAAAGGAAATTTTCAATATCAGTTTCAGCATCTAGATTTTTCTGAAAGCTTCACTGGTAATCGGCAAGTTTTGAATGCTAATTTTGATTTAGGAAAACTCAATTTTATTGCTAATGCCAGCTATTTAAAAACCGATGGTAGTGTGTTGGATTCAGAATTTACAAGAGCTAATTTTTTTGGTGTGTACGATTTAGGAAAACCTTGGTTAGGAGCTAAATTTAATTACGAAGACAACGAAGAATTGAATGTTGCTGAAAATCAGCTTACCATCAACACCCAACGTTTTCAAAGCTATGAGGTGTTTACCGGAGTAGGTGATAGTACCGATGTTTTTGTTGAGGTAGGTTATCGGTTTAGAGAAAATGATAGTTTGCGGGGCAACCAGCTAGAACGAGTAAACCGATCCAATAATATTTATGTCAAATCAACAGTAATTAATAATGCACAATCTAAACTAGCCGTTTTTGCTAATTATAGAAATCTTCAGAATACAGATGAAAATTTAGAAGACGAGAATGTAATCAACTCAAGAATCACCTTTAGTCAGACTTTATTTGATCGAATCTTGACTTTAAATACCGCTTATGAAACGAACAGTGGAAGCATTGCTCAACAGGAATTTACTTATGTTGAAGTAAACCCCGGTGAAGGACAGTATGTTTGGATTGATTACAATGGAAATGGTGTTCAAGAATTAGATGAATTTGAATTAGCCCAATTTCCAGAGGAAGCCAATTTTATTCGTATTTTACTTCCTAACCAAGTTTTTATCAGGACTAACCAAACCCGATTTAGCCAACAAGCTAACTTCAATTTTAAGGCTTGGACTAATGAAGAGGGTTTCAAAAAAGTGCTATCTAAATTTAGTAATCAAACCTCATTTGTAATAGACAGAAAAGTAAGAAGAGATGGCAATTTGATTAATTTTAACCCCTTTAGTGCTAATGGGCAAGAAGAATTGGGGCTAAATACCAACATTAGAAATGCCTTGTTTTTTAATCGGGGAAAACAGCGTTATACTACTTCGTATAATTATATTCAAACGCAAGCCAGAAATTTATTATCAGTAGGTTTACAAGATAACAATACACAAGCTCATCAATTAAATTTTGTACATAAAATTTTCAAAACTTGGTTGTTTACCCTTCAAAATGAATTGACCAATTCAGAAAGCATTTCAGAAAACTTTGAAAATAGGAATTTTGAATTGAATGGCTTTAGCATCAATCCTAAAGTTTCTTATTTGTTAGGCAATAATGCAAGGTTTGATGCCTTTGCTGAATTGGGAAGAAAGGAAAATCAAATTGCAGAGCAAGAACTCTTAGAACAGCGAATTTTAGGAGCTTCTTTTACTTTAAATCAAGGTCAGAAGTACAACATTACAGGCGAATTTAATTTTATTCAAAACGATTTTACAGGAAGTGCATTTACCCCTGTAGCTTATCAAATGATGGAAGGCTTGCAACCCGATAACAACTTTACATGGTCTGTTTTTTTGCAGAAAAAAATCACTGATTTTCTAGATTTAAACCTTACTTACTTTGGTAGAAAAAGCGAAACTACCAGTACCATTCATACAGGAAATGTGCAGTTAAGGGCTTATTTTTAGGATTTTTTTGAATTAATACGATGGTGAAAGACGCGAATTCTCTGGAGAGGTGATTCAAATTTTTATACCATTTATACACACATTATAAACCGCTGTATTCTCAAATGGGGGGACAGTTAAACTCAATTTTATTCATGCAGAAATCTAAAAACAACAATAGTATGCGAATTTTTACATCATTAATTTTACTATTCCTTATTTTAGGATGCTCAAACAAAAAAGAAGAGAAAGCTAAGCAAGACGATACCAATTTAGTAGAAAAAGCTTATAATTCTTATGAATTTGACGAGTTAATAAAGATGAAACCCAATGAAAGAAATTTTTTGAAGAATAATTTTGAATCTGAAAATGATCAAGGCTATCTTTCAAATGAAGAAGTCTTTGAGCTTATTAAAGCAAACCATGATTTACCAAGTCGATCTAAAATCACACTTCTAGATTATACTTTTGAAGATGAACAGCAGAAATGGATTTATAGAATTAATATAACCAAAAGGTTACTTATTAAGCAGGTTGAAGTTTTTGAAGCTGTTCAACTTCAAAACAAAGAATTAAACACAAAAAGGTTTATTTTTAAACAAACTAAAGTATTTTAGTGACCTAAATTTGAATAAGAAAACTTAATTTAAGCAGTCAAGAAAAAAATAAAAGTATGTCAATTTTTAATTCAGATTTACCACTTAAAATAATCGATTTATCAACCGTTTTGGCAGGTCCATCGGTGGG
>JAIUMH010000159.1 GCA_022565635.1 Flavobacteriaceae bacterium
TGCCCCCACCCAAAACTACTTACCAGTAACATTAAGCAGAAAATTTTGATTTGTAATAGTTTCTGTTTCATAGTTGAAATATTTTGTTAATTGATAAAAACAAAAATAAGAATTATTCAAACAGTAAAAATATAAACTTGTTACTAAATCATTAACAATCTTTACTTTATTTGTGGATATATACCAACAAAGCCTTTTCAGTAAAGAAAAGGCTTTGCTTAGAAATTGTTAATAAAAATATTAAGAAGCGGTTTTCAGTTTACTTAAACCACTCTGAGTCAATTTTTGCTCGGCATAAGTTTTAGTTACGCGCAATTCTTTTTCATCGCCATCGGGCATTTCAAACATGGCTTCAGTGAGAATAGCTTCACATAAAGATCGAAGTCCTCTTGCTCCTAACTCGTATTCCATGGCTTTATCTACAATATAATCTAAGGCGCCATCGGTGATGCTAAATGCAATATCGTCCATGGCAAATAATTTTTCATATTGCTTAATAATGGCGTTTTTAGGCTCCGTCAAAATCATTTTTAAGGTAACTTTATCCAACGGATCCATGTGTGTTAGCACAGGTAAACGACCGATGATTTCCGGAATTAGGCCATAGTCTTTTACATCTTTTGGAATGATGTATTGCAGCATATTTTCTTTATCTAAACTTTCTCCTTCTTTGGAAGCGCCATACCCAACAGCTTGCATGTTTAAGCGCTTAGAAATATTTCTATCAATTCCATCAAAAGCACCTCCAGCAATAAACAAGATGTTTTCTGTATTGACTTCAATAAATTTTTGGTCGGGGTGTTTTCTGCCTCCTTTGGGTGGGACATTTACCGTAGTTCCTTCCAAAAGCTTCAACAAAGCTTGTTGTACACCTTCTCCACTTACATCTCTGGTAATGGACGGGTTGTCGCTTTTACGGGCAATTTTATCAATTTCATCAATAAAAACAATGCCGCGTTCTGCTTTTTCTAAGTTATAATCGGCTGCGGCTAATAATTTTGTCAAGATGGTTTCTACATCTTCCCCCACATAACCCGCTTCCGTTAAAACGGTGGCATCTACAATAGCCAAGGGAACATTCAACATCCTGGCAATGGTTTTAGCCACTAATGTTTTACCGGTTCCGGTTTTTCCTACCATGAGGATGTTTGATTTTTGAATTTCAATATCATCATCAGAAGCAGGTTGCAATAGGCGTTTGTAGTGGTTGTAAACGGCTACCGACATCACCTTTTTGGTTTTGTCTTGACCAATTACATATTCATCTAAGAAATTTTTAATGGATTTAGGTTTACGTAAAACTAATTCAGAAGAAAGTTCGTTAGAGGATTCTTGTTTGGCTTCTTCCAGAACAATTCCATGAGCTTGTTCAATACAACGGTCGCAAATATGCGCGTCTAAACCTGCAATTAGGATATTGGTTTCAGCTTTTTTTCGTCCACAAAATGAACAACTTAAATTTTCCTTTGCCATTACTTATCTTTTCAAAACTTCATCAATCATGCCATAAGCCAAAGCTTCATCTGCATTCATCCAAAAATCACGATCACCGTCATTATAAACAGTATCGTACTCCTTTTTAGAATGTTTGGCTATGATTTCATAAAGTTCTTTCTTTAAAATCATAATTTGTTTAGCGGTGATTTCAATATCATCAGCTTGTCCTTGCGCGCCTCCCATAGGTTGGTGAATCATTACCCTAGAATGCGGTAAGCCTGTACGTTTTCCATCGGTGCCCGCACAAAGTAAAACAGCTCCCATAGAAGCAGCCATACCAGTATTTATGGTGGCTACATCAGGTTTGATAAACTGCATGGTATCGTAAATTCCTAAACCAGCGTAAACACTACCTCCGGGAGAGTTGATGTAAATCTGAATATCTTTAGAAGAATCGGTACTTTCTAAAAACAACAATTGGGCCTGAATAATATTCGCCACTTGGTCGTTAATAGGAGTTCCTAAAAAAATAATGCGATCCATCATTAATCGAGAGAAAACATCCATAGCAACAGCATTCATTTGTCGCTCTTCAATAATATTAGGCGTCATGCCCACAGGATACATGGAGTTGATTACTTTATTGTAATAGTTGCTATTAATTCCTTGGTCTTTAGTAGCAAATTTTTCAAATTCTTTAGAAATATTCATAGGTCTTTTACTATTTATAAATAAAATACGAATATAGGAACAACGCCTATCTAATCATCAAAAACTTTTGCTAAACTTCCTTACGGAAATTCAGCAAAAGTAATTTTATTTATTGTTTATAAGCTTCGTCTGCAAACTCTTTAAAAGTAACTTCTTTTTCTTTTAAATTCAGCTTTTCTTTATATACATTAAGCATTTTAGCATTCATTACTTGCTCTGCTATTTTTCTTGATTCTTCTTGGTTAGAAAGCATTTGGTCTGCAAAACCTTCCAATTGTTCATCGGGCATATTTGCTCCACCGTATTGTGCCATTTGTTGTCTGATGCGGTCCATCATCATCGCTTTCATTTCTTTTGGCACAACTTTTAAATCATTTTCTTTAATGATTTTGCTTTCAATTAACTGGTAACGAATACCTTTTTCGCTATTTTGGTATTCCTCTTTAGCTTCCTCGTCAGAAAGTTCTTTTTCTGCGGTTTGTTGAATCCATTTGGTTAAGAATTCTCCTGGTAAATCAAATTCAATATTTTCAATGAAGTACGTAGAAACGTCATTCAATAATTGTTGATCACTATGCTGTACAAATTGCTCGGCTGCTTGGTCTTTAATGAAGTTTCTCAACTCTTCTTCAGAAGATATCTTTCCTTCTTCGCCGGTATATTTATCGAATAATTCTTGGTTTAATTCGGCTGGAATTTCTTCGCTGATTTCTTTTACTTCAATAGTTAAGTCAATTTCTCCTAAACCTGCTGCATCTTCTTTTCCCAAACCAAGAAAACGGGCTAAATCGTCTTCTTTTTCAAAAAGACCTTTAGAATTCAATTGAACCGTATCTCCAATTTTGCTTCCTGAAAGTGCTTTTTGCGCATCTTTAGAAAAATCTTTCAATTGGATTGTTGTTTCGTTTTTAATGGCTTCATCTTGGTTGGTAAATTCAACTACCACATTAAAGCCTTCTTTTACTTCCTGACGGGTTTCAAGCTTACCATACTGACGCTGAATCAATTTAATTTGCTCATCAATCATCTCATCATCAGCGGTGATTTTGTAATGCGTAATGGCTTCTTTATTATCAAAATTGACGTCAAATTCTGGAGCTAAGCCTAATTCAAATTCAAAAGTGAAATCGTCTTGTTTCCAATCTAAATTATCTTGAGGCATAGGCAGTGGATTACCTAATACATCTAATTTTTCGTCTTGGATATAATTATTTAATGAATCTTGAAGTAACTTGTTTACCTCATCCACCAATACCGCTTGGCCATATTGTTTTTTAATCATTCCCATAGGTACTTTTCCTTTTCTAAACCCTGGAATATTGGCATTTTTACGGTAATCTTTTAATATTTTTTCTACCTTTTCACTATAGTCGTTTTTCTCTATAGCAACACTTAAAACTGCGTTTAAATTGTCTTTGTTTTCTCTGGTAATGTTCATAAGTAAGCTTCTAATTTTGAATTTGCAAAAGTACAATTATTTTAGTGGCTAAGCAAGTTTTTGATTAAAAGCTTGTTACCTTATTATAATGGTGACTCGTGAATGGTGAATTGTGAATGGTGACTCGTGAATGGTGAATGGTGAATGGTGACTCGTGAATGATGAATGGTGAATGGTGAATTGTGAATTGTGACTCGTGACTCGTGACTCGTGAATAGTGAGCACTCAAATAATCGAACCTGCCCGATTACATCGTTCAGGCGGGAATCGAATAGTCGAATGAAGAAACGCGAGTGATGAAAAATCTAAAACAAATCAAATTTTTTAGAAATGATTTTACCTTTAAATTTACAAAATTGTAAACTGAAAATTGTAATTTGCTCACCTATTTAAAAAATTATGAAGTACCTTATAATCATCTTGGCTTTATTATTCTCTCTAAGCGGAAAAACGCAATCTATCAATTTGGCAGAAAATTATATGAGTCAAGGAGAGTATGAAAAAGCCAATGCGGTGTATGAACAAATTTATCAGAAAAACAAGCGCAATCAAAAGGCCTTACTAGGTTACAGCAAATCTTATATTGAGTTAGAAAAAATTGAAGAAGCAGAGCAACTCATCTTAAATTACTTAGGAGACTCTAATCGTTATCCCAACATAAATGTAGAGTTGGGGCAAATTTACAGACTGCAAAACAAGACTGAAAAAGCCTCTTTAGAATTCCAAAAAGCACTTCATGCGGTGAAAGAAAATCCCAATTACGCCTACTCTATTGGAAATGCTTTTCAACAATATAATTTATTGGAGGAAGCTATTGAAACCTATGAAATAGCTAATGAAGCTAATCCAAGAATAAATTACAAAATTCAGTTAGCACGTCTTTATGGCGAGCAAGGTGATTTAGAGCGAATGTTTACCAATTACTTGTACCTTATTGTAGATAACCCTAATTATTTGAATGTAGTTAGTAGAAATTTTAACGAATTTATTTCTGATGAAGCCAGTAATGAAGCCAACCAAATTTTGCGTAAAACTTTATTAAAGGCCTTAAACGAAGATCCAGATATAATGTACAATCAATTATTAAGTTGGTTGTTTGTTCAGGAAGGCGATTTTAAGAAAGCTCTTGCTCAAGAACGCGCAATTTACCAACGCTCTGACGAAAAGAACTTGGACAGATTGTTTGAATTAGCAGATGTTGCCAGCACAAGTAAGCATTATAAGGAGGCTTTAAAAACCTACGACTTCATTATAGAAAAAGCGCCCTACCAAAGCATTCAGCTTAAAGCCCAAGATGCTCAATTAAAACTGAAAATTGAATTTGAAGGAGAAGCAAGTTATCCTGAAATTGAACAAGCTTATACGGAAATTATTGAAAGCGCTTCTAAAGATAAACTTACTTTTATTGAATTGAATTTTGCACGTTTTCAAGCTTTTCAGCTAAAAAAAAATAAAGAAGCTATTCAATTAGCAAAAAGCCTTTTAGAAAGAAATTTAAATCAATTTGCTGAAGCTGAAGTAAGAATGCTATTGGCAGATATTTATGTTTTGGAAGAAAAATTTAACCAAGCACTTTTGTATTACACCCAAATAGAAAAGCTTTTAAAAAATAATGAATTAGCACAAGAAGCTAGATTTAAAGTAGCCAAAACAAGTTACTACAGAGGAGATTTTGAATGGGCGCTTACCCAATTAGAAGTCTTAAAAAAATCTACCTCACAACTCATTTCTAATGATGCTATTGAGCTTTCAAGACATATTAAAGATAATTCTTATCAAGATTCTATACAAACTGCATTAAAAAAAGTTGCTCGAGCAGACCTTTTAGCTTTTCAAGAAAAAAATGAAGAAGCTTTACTCCTATTAGAGGATGTGCTTAATGAATTTGCTTCAGAACCTATTGAAGATGAAGCCTTATACAGAATAGGACAAATTAACGAAAAAATTGGGCAATACCAAGAGGCTACAAAAGCCTACCAACGTATTGTTGACCATTTTAGTTATACTGTTTTAGCAGATAATGCTTATTTTAGACTTGCAGAAATCTACCGCTTGTATTTCAACCAACCTGATCTAGCTATGCAGTTTTACGAACAAATCATCTTTAATCACCAAGACAGTATTTTCTATGTTAAATCACAAAAAGAATACAGAAGACTTAGAGGAGATTTTATAGAGTAATTAGGTGTTTGGTGAATGGTGAATAGTGAATAGTGAACACGCTGTCCGAAGTTTGTAACTTCGGACTTACGTTATTGAAAATGTTCCTATTA
>JAIUMH010000160.1 GCA_022565635.1 Flavobacteriaceae bacterium
TCAAAACTAGTAGCTAATTATTATGAATCAAATATGTAGTTAGAAGGAGGGATACCTTAAGAATAAGAATTATTTTCATCAATTATTTTTTCATTCCCCCTGCCATGAATTGTCCCTGTGTAGAGTTTCTTCTGTCCTTCAATTACCTCTGTTTTTCAATTACCCCTGTCTTTTAATTGCCCCTGTCTTTAGACAGGGGCCTATATATGTTAAATGCATATGGCTTTAGCCAAATTCTCCAAAACCTTATTGAATTTTCTAAACAAAAAAAGCCGACACTTTTCAGTGCCGGCTCCCCAAAACTAATCCTCCATCAATTCTGGTTAGTTAATTGGTTGATTATTTAATGATTTTATGGGTTACTTTTTGTCCATCTTCACTAAGGATTTGTACAAAATATAAGCCTTTAGCCAATTGATCTAATCCTGTAATTTGACCAATTTCATTCATGTCTTGTTGAAACAATACCTTTCCATTAATATCTACTAAACTCACTTTGGCATTCCCTACAAATGCAGGTAATTGAATGTTCAGTTGGTTGGTAAATGGGTTAGGGTAGATGCTAACGTCACTAGTTAAGAAAATTTCAGTAGAAAACGTTTCACAAGCGATTTCAATTTCTTCAACAGAATCACAACCGGTTGCGTTATCATAAATATATAAGATGCTACTACTTTGTACAATTACATTTTCATCCTCTAAAAGAAAATCTCCGCCACCCCCTGCTTCTTCAAATTCATCTACCAAAGCACAGATAAATGAATTTTCGCAAGTAGCTAAGTTTGGATTTTCAGAAATTTCAATATAAGAAGCATGATCAAGGTTACCAATTACGTTATTCAATCCGTCTAAGTTTTCTACATTTTGGTTGTTGTGGATATACATTTCTCCAACGGTGAATGAAGTAAGGTTAGATAAAAAGTCAACATCTTCAATTTCTTCTATATTGTATAGATAAAGTCCATATGCTATACTTTCAATCGTACTTAAAGCGCTTAAATCTTCAAGTGAATTTCCTGCTATAAAGAGACTATAAACCTCACTTGGAATAGTTAAATCATTAAGCGAAGTAAGTGAATGATTGTTGGTGATTTGAAGATATGGTGCTCTAAATTCAGTTGTATTACCGTTAAATCCAAACGCAAAGTACTCACCGGGTACAAAATTAGCATTGCTTAAAAAGGATAAATCTGTTAAGCTGTTGTTACCACGGATTTCTAAGTAATTAACGTCAAAAGTACCAAGATTATTAACTGTTGTTAACTCAGGATTATTGAACATCTCAAACCGATTTACTTCCCCTTGTAGATTTCCTAAAATGTTTAGTGTTTCTAGGTTAGAAGAGCCTTCAATAGTTAAAAAGTTAAGTGCTTGAACATTCGGGAATCCGTTCATGCTAGTTCCATTCACATTTATTAATCGAAGACTGTTTGCAGAGATTAACGGGTCAAACATACTTAAATCTGTGTTGTCCGGCATAGCAACGGTTAAATTTTCCAATTCGGTACAGTTCACATAAAACTCGCCATAACGAATGATTTGGCTTTCTTGGGTGTAAAAAAGATTTCCATTTGGGCATAAGCCATCTAAAACAGTAGCACAATTAGCCTCTACATCTTCTACAGAAGAACAGTTAGCGCCATTGTTAACTAGTGTTAAACCTTGGTCGTCATTCAAGAAAATATATTCGCACAGCAAGGCAGAGTCACAAGTAGCTAAGTTTCCATTACCTGAAATATTTACTTGATTTACAGTTGATGCTGCAAGATTATTTAAGCCTGTAATGTCAGATAAGTTTCCGTTATTTGTTATTTGCACGTTCATAGCATCTGCATCTACGTAATTACTTAGCGCGTCGATATTGCTCAAATCAGCATTATCCATGATACGAATAGCAAAAGTAGCATTTGGCACCCACTTATTAGCTTCTTCTAGACCCTCAAGACCACTTAAGCTAGTTAAACCTGTATTGTTATGAATGGTAAGATTAGATTTTGTTAAATTTTCTAATCCACTAAGGTCAGTTAATAAAGGGTTGTTGAATATAATGGTTTCTCTAGTTGGTCCATCAAAGTTTAAACTTGGAAGTGAAGTTAATGAAAAGTTATTTGAAAATTCTAAGCGACTACCTGAAGCGTCAGGACCTTCAAGTGTTAAACCATTCAATGCATTTAAGTCGGCTAATTGAGTTCCTCTCACGTATAATAATCCAACACTTTGAAGGTTAGATAAACCACTTATATTATTTATTTGATTCAATTGTTGAGCTCCAATATTAAGCATACCTGTTACTGTTTCAAGATTTGTAAAACCTATAACATCAGTCAAAACAGGTTGCCCATCAATAATTTGAAGCGCATTTAGGCTTTCAACACTGTTGAAACCTGAAATACTCGTAAGAAGTGCATTGTCACTAAATAGTATCCCATTGCTTTCGGTGAGGTTATTAAAACCTGCAAGGCTTGTAATTTGAGGATTTACTTCTATAGTTACAGATTCAGCTGAAGTTAAATTAGCAAAATCTGGAAGTGTGGTTAATGATGTTCTAACAATACGGAAAAAGCCAACAACCGACTCTAAATTATTCAAGCCTGAAATATCAGTAATATCTGTTATGTTACTGTTAACAGAATTTCCAATGGTTAAATTTCCTTCAATTTCAGTACAGTTAGGATAATCAGCTACAAAAGCATCAACTTCTGCTTGTGAAGTTAGGGTAACATTTCCTGTTGGGCAATCAGGTAATTCATTTAAAGTATATAAGTCTTCAATTTCTGAACTAGTTAAAGCCCGTCCATATATGTATAACTCGTCAATACCAAGAGCTACCCCCTTTTGGCTCCAATTTAAATTTTCGCCAGAGTAACCGGTACCAATACTCAGGTTGTCTGAATATTTTTCAATATTAAACGTGGGGGTTGCTATACTTTCTACAAAAACTCCATCTATATAAACACTTAAGAGTCCTTCTGTAGCATCATCCGGATTTTCTTTGAAGGTGATTGCGTAGTGCTTCCAAACGTTACTTAGAAAAAAATCTTGTAAGTTTCCAAATGGAAAATCACCATCTAAAGTTGAAATACCATACACCCCTCCAGAGCCTCTAAAGAAAAAGGATTCAAACATTTCAATAAAAGTACCAAACATGGGAACTGAATTATCTACAGAAAGTCCTTGTTTCATAAAAAAGCTTAATGTAAACTCAGGATTGGTTGCGGAATTAAAATAAGTTAAGTAATCAGTGTTTGAATCAATAAGTCCTGCATACCGTTGAATGTCAATATAACCTCCAACAGCTCCATTTTCCATGTAGCCTACAGAGGTCCAATTCTGATTTGGTGTGTCATCTGAAATAACAACCAAATTATAATCTGTTCCTGCAACATTGTTGGGATTGCTTTCAAAAGGATAGTAGGCGAGTAAATCGGCCGTTGGAGCACCAGACGGAACTCCCGTCTGAGCAAATAAAATGCCTGTAAAGCAAAGCATTAAGAATAATAGTCTAGTCTTCATAATGAATAATTTTTGAGAATTAAATTTCTCAACAAAAATAATAGGTACATTGTTGTTTTTTTTAGCCTTTTTACGAAACCAATAGCTTACTTTTTAAAATACAGTATTCTCTACATGAAGCTTCATTTTTATATAACAAAATGTTATTTATTTAATATTTTGATATTTGCTATATGTTTTTATTACATTTGCAAGTATGTTTAATTACTTACATATGCATCATTATTCAACAGCGCTCAACGGCGATGAATAGGTGTTTAGTAGGTAAACATTAAAAAATTCAAAACCCGTTTGAGCAATTTCAAACGGGTTTTTTTATTCAACAAAATAAAACAAACAAATTAATGAAACTTAAAATTGCTATTCAAAAGTCGGGACGACTCAATGAACAATCTTTGAAGCTTTTAAAAGATTGCGGAATTTCTATTGATAACGGAAGGGATCAATTAAAGGTGCCTGCTTCTAATTTTCCTCTTGAGGTTTTGTTTTTAAGAAATGGAGACATTCCACAGTACCTTAGAGATGGAGTGGTGGATTTGGCTATTGTAGGTGAAAATTTGCTTTATGAGAAGGGAGAGGATTTACCTATTATTGAACGTTTGGGCTTTTCAAAATGTCGCGTTTCTATTGCTATTCCTAAAAATGAATTTTATCACTCTGTTGACGATTTACAAGGCAAAAAAATTGCTACCTCATATCCAAATACGGTTCAAAAATTCCTAGATCAGAATCAAGTTAAAGCCGAGTTACATAAAATTAGCGGTTCTGTAGAAATTGCTCCAAACATCGGATTAGCAGATGCTATTTGTGATATTGTTTCTAGTGGAAGTACACTCTTTAAAAACAACTTAAAGGAAACCGAGGTTATTTTGAAAAGTGAAGCAGTGTTGGCTAGCTCTCCAAAAATCACTGCCAATAATCAAAAGTTGGTGGAGAAACTCAAATTTAGAATTCAAGCTGTGCTCAACGCAAAAGAATCAAAATATTTGCTTTTGAATGCTCCAAATGAAAAAATTGATGATATCATCCAAATTTTGCCCGGTATGAAAAGCCCAACTTTATTGCCTCTTGCTAAAGAGGGTTGGAGCTCCCTACATACCGTTATCCAACAGGAGAAATTCTGGGAGATTATTGATGAGCTTAAGCTCCTTGGCGCAGAAGGCATATTAGTTTGTCCTATTGAAAAAATGTTGATTTAAAAAAACTAAAACCATGCAAGTAATAAATAATCCCAAACCATCAACTTGGAAAGAACTTCTTCAACGGCCCACACCCACATTTGAGGATATAGAAACTACCGTTGCTGGTGTATTTAAAGAAGTTCAATCAAAAGGTAATCAAGCTATTCAAAAATATACAGAACTTTTTGATGGTGTTGAATTGGACAAAATACAAGTTAGCCTAGAAGAAATTAAAGATGCTGAAAAACAAGTTCCAGAAGAGTTAAAAGAAGCTATTCAGTTAGCTAAACAAAATATTGAAGCTTTTCATCAAGCGCAAAAAACTAAGCGTGTAGAGGTAGAAACGCAGCCTGGCGTAAGATGTTGGCAAGAAAAAAAGCCTATTCAAAAAGTTGGTTTGTACATTCCTGGTGGTAGTGCTCCCTTGTTTTCTAGTGTTTTAATGTTGGCCGTACCAGCTAACATTGCTGGTTGTCAGGAAATTGTTTTATGTTCTCCACCCAATCAAGAAGCCAAAATACATCCAGCTATTTTATATACAGCCCAATTGTGTGGGGTTACTAAAATCTTTAAAGTTGGCGGAATCCAAGCCATTGCAGGTATGAGTTTTGGTACCGCAAGCATTCCACAAGTAAGCAAGATTTTTGGTCCTGGCAATCAATTTGTAACCGTAGCTAAACAATATGCTACCCGTTATGGAGTAGCTATTGACATGCCTGCTGGTCCTTCAGAATTATTAGTCATGGCCGATGATACCTCAGAACCGAGTTTTGTAGCTTCAGATTTATTAAGCCAAGCAGAACACGGAGCTGACTCACAAGTGGTTTTGGTAACTACTTCAACTTCATTAGCAAAGTCGGTACAACAAGAAATCCAAATTCAATTACAAGCCTTGCCAAGAAAAGATGTAGCATCAAAAGCTATCGAGAATTCTAAGATTATTATTGTACCCAGTAATGAGGAAGCACTTAAATTGATTGATGAATATGCTCCAGAGCATTTTATTGTTTGTACTTCAGATAATGCTTATTTTTCAGAAAACATAAATAATGCGGGATCTGTTTTTATAGGTAATTTTACTCCTGAAAGTGCGGGCGATTATGCCTC
>JAIUMH010000161.1 GCA_022565635.1 Flavobacteriaceae bacterium
AATACAAAAGCATAACTGATGATGGTTCTAATCAATTGAATTTGTTTGACTTATAACCGGACAGTAGTGATAATGCATTAAAAGCTAAATTATACGATGCGAAGGGTAATGTAATTAAGCATTTTAATGCAAATGAATTTGAAAAACGCATAGCGTTTCACAATGAGAAATCGGGCGTGAAATCTGGAAGTTACCATGTTAATTTAAGAGACTTAGAATATCCTTTTACACTTGAAGTTGAATACGCATATAATACTAGCACTACAGCTTTTATCCCTTCTTGGATGCCTCTTAACCAACATAAAAAAAGTGTTGAAAAAAGTCAAATTGAAATCTATAACAATGCAAAACCAAAGCTTCAACATTTAGAAAGAAATCTATCCAATTACAAAAACATTGAAGTTGATAAAGATAGTTCATCTATTCAAGTGAATGCATCAAACTTAAAGGCAATTCCCAAGGAGGACTTTCAACCAGCCTTACAAAGTTTCACTCCACAAGTTAACTTTAGCTTAGAATACTTTAATCTTGGTACACTTTCTGGCAGGGCTACTAGTTGGTTTAATCTTGGTCAATGGAAGTACTTAAATACTCCAAGCAATACCTGGGTTGTAAATGAAGCTTCAATTAAATTGATTGAAGGTATCTTTGCTAATCATAAAAACAACAAACTTAGCATTGAAGAAGAAGTAGAGATTATCTACAATTTTGTCAAAGAAAATCATCATCTAATGAACCGAAGTATTAAAAATGTAGATTGGCATAAAAATGAAAAATTAGGACCAACACATTTAGAATACGATGCCTGCCTTAACACCTTGGTTTACACAAAAAATCTGCTGGAAGTTTTTGGAATAAAAGCCTTTTATACACTTATTAATGTTAGTGAAAAACCGATTAACGTAATTGAAAAACTTCCATCTCTTCAAGGAAATCAAATGATCTTGTTCATACCTTTACCTAACGATGAACTATGGCTAGATTGCGCTTCGTACGAATGGCCATTTAATTTTATCAGTAAAAATAAAACTCAGAGAACCGCATTTGTAATCACAGAAGACGGAGGAAAAATTGAACACACCCCTACTTACACCGCTGATGAAAATTTACAAAAAACTGATATACAGCTTAAGTTAAATAAAAATGGTGAAATTTTAGAAGGTTCTTTAAGAAGAAGTTCTAAAAATATCGCCTTTGAGAAAAGAAGTGTGCTATACAATAAAGATCTGTTAGAAGAGGACTTCATCCGTCAATTTTCTAAATTGAAAGACTTTAAAATTAATAACTTAAGTGTTTCAGCTTCGCCTAATGAAGCAAAGAAATATGAAGAGTTTAATTTTATCGGAAAATTAATTGAAAACTCCAAGAACATAATTAAGTTCTCTTTGTCTACTTTTGGGACTCCATTTTCAGCACCAAAAAACGATAACAACAGAGTAGCCCCATTTACAATTACTAAAGGTTTTAGCTACGAAGACGAAATAGAACTTGAATTACCTAATCAAACAAAAATAGAAATACCTTTTCAAAAAATTAATAAGCAAAATAAATTTGGTACTTATGAGGTTGAAGTCTTAAATCAAGCTAAAAAATTAAAGATTAAAAGAAAATACACTTTAAAAAGTGGGGAATTTAAAAAGGCAGATTATGCTTTATTTGTAAAATTTATAGAAAGTATTTTGGAAGACGAAGAATCAGTTTTTATTGTAGATAGTCAAAATTAATATTCTATCTTGGTTAAAATAATACTAATAAAACTATTTAAACCTGAAATCATCTAATTAATTTCTGAATTTTATAGTAAAAATGAAAAATCTATTTATCTTAATTGTAATAAGTCTAAGTTGTTTTATGGAAAAGAATATAGTTGACTTCAATCGGAATTATAATATTAACCAGTGGAAAATCGTAAACGATGGAGTTATGGGTGGTCTTTCTGAATCTGAAGTAAGCATCAATAAAGAAGGAAATATGCATTTTAAAGGCAAGGTTTCGCTAGAAAACAATGGTGGCTTTGCTTCAGTTCAACACACCACTTCTGTTGATGAAGTTAAAAAATACACGCATATAAAAGTGAAATTAAAAGCAGATCAAAAAAACTATCAACTCAGGTTAAAATCAGAAAAATCTCAATATCAATCCTATATCCATGAGTTTGAAACTTCAGGCGAATGGCAAGAAGTAACTTTGAAGATTTCAGATTTCTATCCAAGTTTTAGAGGAAGAAAATTAGATATGCCAAACTTTGAATTTGATCAAATCCAACAGATCACATTTTTAATTGCTAATAAAAAAGCAGAAGAATTTCAATTAGAGGTAGATCAAATTGATTTGGTTAATATTGAGTAATCTTATAAATTCAATTGTTTTTTTCATAAAATATGATATTTAAAAAAATAGATTATTCTTACCTTAATAACAAAAACTTATTCCTTTTACTTATTTTTTTTTAGGCGACCTACATATTTCTTTTGGTGATTCTAAATTTAAATTTTTGTCACATACATGAAGAATTAATATATTTACCGTAAAAAGTTGAAACGACTACTCACTATACTTTTTCTTGTAGCTTCAGCCTTCTTGTTTGCTCAAGAGGATAACTTAACAAATCAAGCCACTAGTAATAAGACCATTCAGGAGTTAAAATTTGAAACTAAGCAAGATAGGTTTCACTATTTAGATTCCCTCTCTTTGGTATTAGAAGAAGAGAATTACCGCCCTCCGTACGAAGATGTTCAATTAGAATTGATTGATTTGGGGATCCAAATAGATAGCCTAGATCGGGTTGCATACCAAGCAATTGGTCTAGCTTGGTACTACAGCAACATAGTCCGTGATCCTAAAAAATCAATCAAATTAACACAGCGGATCTTAATTGAGGACACAAGCAATATACGCGACTTTTATGTTGGATTGCTTTATAGAGAACTTGGAGATGCTTATTTTTTTACGGGAGAAAACACCCTTGCCATTGGGAAATATGAAAAGGCTATCCGTATTTTTGAAGCTCTTCAAAACAAACAAATCTTAGCTGAAACATTAATGTACTTATCCGCACCACAGAGCAATATAGGTGATTTTGTGAACGCCATTAACACCATGAATCGTTCTTTGCATCTTTTTGAAGAAACAGGAGACAAATACAATGTTACAGGAATGCGAATTGAAATGGGCTTGCTTTTTAGCAAATATGGTTTTGTAAAAGAAGCTCATCAGCAATATGATTTATTAATTGAGGAAGGGTTTGCAAATGATAGTCAACTGAGCGCAGCTTATATCAACAAGGCAAATTTGGCTAAGACAGAGAAAAATTACCAAGATTACTTCAACAACATAGAGTTCGCTAAAAAACACGCAAAATCTTCTGATCGATTAGCATTTATTATGCCAACAATTCTATTATCTAAAGCCGAAGTTCTCTTCATCTTAGGTAGATATGATGAAGGAAATAAAGTTTTTGAAACGTTTAATGACAATTACAGTCAGTCCACAACTTCACTTTTTCCTGTCTATAAAAACGTAAGAGCAGAAAAGTACAGAAACGAGAATAAACTTCAAATGGCAATTAATGAATTTGAAGAATTGCTTCGTTTTTCTGAAGAGCGAAACGATTGGTCTGAAGTTGCAAAAACGAAAAGTAAATTAGTTGAATTATACACGCAAACCAATCAACTCAACCTAGCTCTATCCAATCAGTCGAGTTATCTAGCACTGCGAGATTCTATTGAAGAAGACAAAAAAATTAAGGCTTTAAGTTATTATAAAACTTTATTTGAAACTGAAAAAAAAGACAAACAAATCAGCGAACAAGAAAGTGAGATTGATATTCTACATTTAGAAAACCAAAATAAGCAAAAGTTAATTTTAATCGTTTTGGTTGTTAGTATCTTTTCTATTGCCTTGGTTTGGTTCTTTCGTAAATATCTTCAAACAAAGCGAGAGAAAGCATTACAACAAAATTTTAGTCAACGATTACTTCGCGTACAAGAAGAAGAGCGCCTCAAAATTTCACGTGATTTACACGATAGTGTAGGGCAAAGCCTTTCCTTATTAAAGAGAAACGCACCAACTAATTCAAACGAGGAAAATGATAAACTATTAGCAACGTCTATTCAAGAACTACGAGAGGTTACGCAAGCTATTTATCCATATACACTTAAAAAATTTGGATTAAGTTATGCGTTGGAAAACATGGTCGCTAACATCAATAAAACAACCCCTATAAATTTCAAATTGAAAATTCAAGATTTAAGTAATGGAGTAAATGAAAATTACATATTGCAAATATACCGGCTACTTCAAGAAGCAACCAATAACATTATTAAACATGCTAAAGCTAAAAATGTTGTTATTTCTGTGATGAAAAGAGAAAATGAAATACATATAAAGGTCGTTGATGACGGTAATGGATTTGATGTAAAATACAAACTTACAACCAGTAAAAGTTTTGGATTACAAACCATGCAACAGCGCATACAAATGCTTAAAGGGAAACTCGAAATACAGAGCAACTTAAAAGGCACCGAAGTAAGCGCACTAATTCCGATTGTTTAAATGAAAAACTTAAAAATTCTTATTGTAGATGACCACCCACTTATTTTAGAAGGACTGAAATCTGCTTTTACCGTACGTGGTTATACCAATATTCACAAAGCAAACAACGGGTTAAAAGCTTTACAGTATTTAAGTGAATCTCTATTTAATGTAGTTATTTTAGATATAGATATGCCCAAAATGTCGGGAATGGAGGTGGTTAAACATATTCAAGACATACCAACTAAAAGCATCATTTTAACCCACCACAAAGAAAATGGTTACATTATTCAAGCCAAACTTTTAAGGGCAAATGCGTATCTTCTAAAAGATGATTCGTTTCAAGAAATTGAAAAAGCCATTCGTGAAATTCAGGACAATAAATTTTATTTGAGTTCTTCTTTTAAAGATGAAAAACTAGAACAACTTGACGCCCAAATACAGTTGCTAAAAAATTTGAGTTTAGCTGAACAACAAGTGCTCAAACGAATTTCTGAAGGCTTTGAAACAGCCGAAGTTGCTACTATTTTAGCCGTTTCTAAGCGTACCATCCACAAACATCGCAGTAATATTATTCAAAAACTCAACCTGCCCAGCGACAGGAATGCCTTAGCCAATTATGCACAAAAAAACAAACAATTATTAAAAGAGATTTTCAGCTAATTCAATGGCCGTTTTCTGTAAAAACTGAACATTATCAACTGCCTAATTAAGCATTTCAAACTTCGCCACTAAGTACCCCTACTTAATTTTTACGTAAACCTGTAGTCTTTTTTTTCACTAGAATTCATAAATTTGTTCTCTAATTAATTAAGGAGAATCATTTAGAAAATCAATAAAGCTTTAATTTCTTGAGCTATTAAGTCATATAGCGAAAATGTGCTTCACATTAATCAAAAGATAAAATAAAAAAAGCAAAAAAATTTATCAAAAACTAAAAAAAATGAATATGAGGATTTTAAAAATAAATTCAATTTTTCTGGTTATATTTAGGCTTGTTTTATTAGTGAAGCTATGCAAGCGCAAGCAAGCTTTCAAGATTTAAATGATGCTCTAGGTTTTGATGAACAAGTAAACGATGTGCCTGAAGCTCCTATCAACATGTT
>JAIUMH010000162.1 GCA_022565635.1 Flavobacteriaceae bacterium
CAATATAATTGTTAATAAGTCAACTTAAATTAGGATTAAAATGAAGAAAACAAAAATTTAATCGGCATTCAGCCAAATCTTGTCCAAGCAAAATAACAACTTTTAAAAACTTAAAGAAGTTCACTGTAAACAAAATGCAAGGTCAACCTAATGTATCAATTTAAAATGTAAGCTTAAAAACACCGTAAGATGTCGTTATGTTATGAGGGCAAATGATTATAAAAACAAACTATTAATCATCCAGTAATTTCAACTTAGCAAACTTCAATAACAAGCTTTTTACGCCACCAATTTGAAAATCTATATTTGCTTTTTTATCCTGGCCAATTCCTTGTACTTCAATCACCCTACCTTTTCCAAAACGCTGATGCTCTACTATTTGACCTTCGTTAAGTTGAATAATAGGTTTTCTTTCTTTTGGTGGAGTGTTGTCTTCGGGTTTTACTTTTCTTAATCGTCTTATGCGTTTTTCCTCCTCTTCTTTTTTAGAAGGCGGTGTTCCTTTTTTGGGTTTGGTAGTTCTTAAGTTAGATTTATCAATATCATCATCAAAAATATCGGGATTCACAAAAGATCTGAACTGATAATCATCTTTAGGAATCATAAAGTCTAAGTATTGATCATCAATTTCTTCAATAAATCTACTTGGTTCAGCATCAATCAATTTTCCCCAGCGGTAACGAGAAATCACATAAGTTAAGTAAGCTTGTTTTTCGGCACGGGTTAAAGCTACGTAAAATAAGCGTCTTTCTTCCTCTAATTCAGACCTAGAATTCATACTCATAGCCGAAGGGAATAAATCTTCTTCCATACCCACTACATACACAAACGGAAACTCTAGTCCCTTAGCCAAGTGAATGGTCATTAAAGCCACTCGGTCAACCTCATCGGTTTCCTTATCTAAATCGGTAGCCAACGCAACATCCTCTAAAAACTCGCTTAAACTTCCCGTAGCATCAACAATTTCTTTTTGCCCTTCCACAAAATCCTGAATACCGTTTAAAAGCTCTTCAATATTTTCAATTCTGGCAATACCTTCAGGTGTACCATCCTTTTTCATTTCTTGAATGAGCCCTGTTTTTTTGACAACTTTTTCAGATAAATCAAAAGCATCCATTTTTTCAGCCATCACCCTAAAGCTTTTAATCATGTTGTTAAAATTCTTCAGTTTGGTTTGTATACCTTTATTGATGTCTAAATTAAGTTTATCTAAGTGTTCAATTATTTCAAAAATAGAACGCTTATAATGATTGGCCGCCAAATTAAGCTTATCCATAGTAGTTTGACCAATTCCACGTGCTGGAAAATTAATAATTCTAATTAGAGCCTCTTCATCTTTAGGGTTAGCAATTAAGCGTAAATAAGAAAGTACATCTTTAATTTCTTTACGTTGGTAAAAGGAGAGTCCACCGTATATACGATAAGGAATATCCTTTTTACGCAAGGCATCTTCCATTGCCCTACTCTGGGCATTGGTTCTATACAAAATGGCAAAATCAGAATTTCGTAATTGATTCTCCATTCTATTCTCAAAAATTGAACTGGCTACAAAACGCCCTTCTTCAGCATCATTAATTAGTCGGTTAACCCGTATTCTTGGTCCCTCATCATTGGCAGTCCAGACCACTTTTTCTAACCGGGTTTTGTTTTTTTCAATCACAGAATTGGCCGCTTCAACAATATTTTTGGTAGAACGGTAATTTTGCTCTAATCGAAAGGTTTTTACATCGCTATAATCTTTCTGAAAATTCAAAATATTATTAATATTAGCCCCCCTAAAAGCATAAATACTCTGTGCATCATCACCCACCACACAAATATTTTGAAAACGATCGCTTAAAGCTTTTACAATTAAATACTGAGAGTGGTTGGTATCTTGGTACTCATCTACCATAATGTATTTAAACCGATTTTGATACTTGGCTAAAACTTCAGGAAATCGAGCCAATAACTCATTGGTACGCAAGAGCAAATCATCAAAATCCATAGCTCCTGCTTTAAAACAACGCTCTACATATTCTTCATAAATTTCGCCTAACCTTGGTCTTTTTGCCATGGCATCAGCCTCTTGAAGTTCTAGGTCGCGCTTGTAAGCTTTTACAGTAATTAAAGAGTTTTTGTAAGAAGAAATTCTAGACAAGACCTGTTTGTATTTATACACATCTTTATCTAAGTTCAAGTCTTTGATAATTCCGCGGATTAATCGCTGAGAATCTTGCGCATCATAAATACTAAAATTAGAAGGATAACCTAATTTATCAGATTCAGCCCTAAGAATTCTAGCAAAAACGGAGTGAAACGTACCCATCCACAAGTTTTTAGCTTCAGAATTACCAACTATATCAGCAATTCTAGATTTCATTTCACGCGCAGCTTTATTAGTAAAAGTAAGCGATAAAATATTAAACGCATCTACACCTTGATTCATCAAATAAGCAATGCGGTAAGTAAGCACACGCGTTTTACCAGAACCTGCACCAGCAATCACAATCATTGGTCCGTCTTTTTGAAGAACGGCTTCCCGCTGGGCTTCGTTAAGTTGAGCTATATAGTCTTGCAATTTCTTTTCTTTTTCTTCATTAGGAATTCAAAAATACACATAAAAAATAGATTTTCAGCCCCTACAAAAACCGATTTTCTGCAATACTACTATGAAATAGAAAGTGCTCGTATTTCAGCCTAATACAACAAACGTAGTAAGTGAATTTTATTTAGAAGCCAAGAACCTGCTTTCCGTTTCAAGTCCGCAATTGCAAGTCAAGTTTTTAAAGCATTTACAAAAGCTTCCTGCCGGTCGCTTTTCCAATGCCAAAAAAAACTAAGCCTTACCATTTTACGGGCTTTTCACTACAATCAGGGCTATTCAACAAAGCGTTAAAAAATCAACAACATCTTTAACTAAGTTATTCTAATATCAATAATTAGCATCAAACAAAAACCCTTAAAAACAAATTTTTAAGGGTTTAAAATCTATGTATTATTAAAAAAAGGAGAACTTTTATTTTGTTTCTTCCGTATTTTCTTCTTCTTCCGTATTTTCTTCTTCTACCTCATTCTCATCTTCTTTTTTAGCAAAATCGGTTATTCCTTTTTCCACAAGAAGATTATACCACTGAACAATTTTCTTGATATCACTAGCATACACACGGTCTTCATCATATTCTGGTAAAATTTCCTGAAAAAATGCTTCTAATTCAGATTTAGATGATTTATGAGAAATTGTTTTTTCAAAGTTGTTTTTCTCTCCAATACTTTGAAAAACCTCTCTTAAAGGAACTTCTTCTGTATAAGTATAAATAGCAATTTCAGCTAAAATACTAATGTTGTTTTGAATATTAACAGGAAGTTTTTTTCCATCCACCAAAGATTGAGCTACTACTCCATTTCTAGTTTGTGCTTTAATTTCCCACAAGCCTGGTCGTCCAGCTATCGAAAGAATTTTATCGAAGTTCATAATTATATCTGTTTTTTAGGAGCGCAAATATGCAATCTCTTAATTAGTTGGCAAAATCAAATGAATAAAAAAAT
Organism: Flavobacteriaceae bacterium; assembly: GCA_022565635.1. Classification (GTDB taxonomy): domain Bacteria; phylum Bacteroidota; class Bacteroidia; order Flavobacteriales; family Flavobacteriaceae; genus Psychroflexus. The sequence continues at coordinate 3,529 of JAIUMH010000162.1, forward strand.
TAGTTTTTTACCTTCTTTTTTTAAGTAATGGAAATTTCATTTTGTAATCCACATCAATTTTTCCCTTTTCAATGGCTTTTAATTTCCCTTTGATTAATCGCTTTTTTAAACTAGAAAGGTGGTCTGTAAAAAGAATCCCTTCAATGTGGTCGTATTCATGTTGTACAACTCTAGCGGCCAATCCTGTAAGTGTTTCCTTTTGCGGGGTGAAGTTTTCATCCACATACTCAATTGTAATTTGTGGTTTCCTAAACACATCTTCTCTTACTTCTGGAATGCTCAAACAACCTTCATTAAAATCCCATTCCACTCCCTCTTCTTCAACAATTGTAGGGTTGATAAATGTTTTTTTAAAGTTTTGAAGTTGTTTTTTTTCTTCCTCCTCAAGATGTTCATCTTCTGCAAACGGACTAGCATCTACAATAAAAAGGCGAATGGGCAAACCAATTTGAGGTGCCGCTAAACCAACACCATGGGCATTATACATAGTTTCCCACATATTGTCAATCAGCTCATCCAATTTTGGATACTCTTTAGTGATTTCTTTGGCTTTTTTCTTTAATACAGGATTTCCGTAAGCAACTATAGGAAGAATCATAGTTTATTCGTTTAATTATACATATAAGATTGCAAGATAATAGTAGCGCTCATTTGGTCAATAGCCCCTTTTTCTCTTCGTTTTTTCTTTTTCATTCCACCGTCAATCATGCTCTGAACAGCCATTTTTGAGGTAAATCGCTCATCTATACGTTCAATTTTAATGTTAGGAAATAAAGTTGAAAAGTCTTCTATAAAGTAACTAATGTTGGTTTCTAAGGCTGTTGGCGTTCCATCGGTATGAAAAGGAGCTCCAACCACAAGAGTATCCACCTGTTCATTAGGAATATACGCTTCTAAAAAGCTCATAAGCTCTTTAGTTTCAACGGTTTTTAAGCCCGAAGCAATCATTTTTAAATCGTCTGAAATAGCAATGCCAGTCCGCTTCATCCCAAAATCCAACGCCATTATTTTTGCCATCTGTTTGTTTTATTCGCTTGCAAATTTAAATAATACCCATAGAAAAGGAAAGAAAAAGAAGGTTTAATACGGGATATTGTTATAACTTGTAAGCTAAAATTTTAAATTTCTAATTTATTTGGTTGATGCAACAATTTTTCAAGTTATAGTTTGTGATTGTTCTATTGTAACAAATCGTAACTTTCACTTGGTGGGAAAAGTAAATCCAAGCAATTTGAATTAAGCTTAAAATTACAACCTTTGTCAATAACTTTACCGTCAGGCATTCTTTTAATAGGGTAATCCATTGTTATTGCACCAGTTTCAATAAGGATTTCAAATTTATCCACCATAGGATTTTTAGTGTGTTCGACCTCTATAAAATGGAAGTACTCATTATTGTTTTCAATTTTACTTTCCGCTTTTACCCAAAATGTTTCTTTGTGTTTGTTTAATAATGCTCTTCGAAGTGTTTCTAGTTCCCATACCAGAAAATCTCCTATCTCTTTTCTATCAGAGTTTTCTAATAACCAGTCCTTACTATATTCAATTCTCAACATAAGACCTTGGGCATTTCTTCCTGTTCCTCTCATAGTATTGTAGAGACGAAAAATTCCGCTTTCCCAATACCCAAAAGCATCCAATATTTCAACTCTTGACTTGAATTTACTTAAATTCCAATTTGGAGTTTTGCCAAATAAACCTTTTCTATTATTTCTTTTATCTCTAAAAGATTTCAATTCAATTCCTTTATAGTCAGGCGCTTTGGACGAGTTCATTTCAATTCCAAGCAATGATTCTATATTTCTTCCAATTCCTGTATCAGAATTCACTTCAGATTTCACAAATCCTCTTTTTGATATAATTTTAAGTTTATTCAACAATTCAATTGAAATTTCACTCTTCTCGGAATTGATAGCAGAAATTAACTCCTGAAATGGATTAATTATAGATGAATTCATTAACTCAATCACATTCAATTTTGTCAAGTTAAAAACTTGAAAACTATCGTTGTGAAAAGTAATTCCAATAATATCGTTAGGGTCTGC
>JAIUMH010000163.1 GCA_022565635.1 Flavobacteriaceae bacterium
CCGAAAAGCGAGCGGTTTTTTTTCTCGCCACAAACCATATGCGCGGACCGTTGGGCAACATACTGAAAAAGCCCACCGCACAAACAGCACATTTGGTTTTTGCCGACACAAAAGCCAACGCTGAAAAAACCAAAAGAGCTGTTTTTTTCCCAACGCTCGAAAAAACACAATCTGAATACCCACCTTAAAAAATTTTATCTATATTTGACACATACTGTCAAGTTATAAATTTCAAATGGAAACAATCGGACAAATATTAAGGAACAAAAGACAAGAGTTAGGACTGCTTTTAAGACAAGTTTCTGCTTATGTTGACATTGACCAAGCAATTTTGAGTAAAATCGAAAGAAACGAGCGAAAACCAACGAAGGAAATGTTGGAACGACTTGCGGAAATCCTAAAACTCGATAAAGATGAATTAATGATTCAATTTATAAGTGACAAAATTGCTTATGAAATTGCAAACGAAGATTGTGCAAACAAAGCTTTAAAAGTGGCAGAAAAAAAAATAAAGTATTTAAAATCTCATCCTGTAAAAAATTAATTATGCGAACATTGCCAACTGATATTGAAAACACAAGCGTAGTTGAAGAACCACAATTGGCTGTAAAATTCAACGTAAAAACTGAATTGCAAAAAGAAAAGGAAAAAGGCAAATCAACTCTAAATATGCTTTCTCTTTTTTCAGGCTGTGGAGGAATGGATTTAGGTTTTGAAGGCGATTTTTCTGTTTTAAAATCTTCTGTAAACGAAATTTTAAATCCTGATTTTATAGAAAAAGAGCTTGATAATAATTTTGTGAGACTTAAAAAAACTCGCTTTAAAACAGTTTTTGCAAACGACATTTTAAAAGATGCAAGAAATGCTTGGGTACACTATTTTTCTAGAAGAGGACACGATATAGAAGATTATCAAACCGATAGCATCGTTGATTTAGTAAAACTTCATCAAAGCGGAACTAAAGTATTTCCTGAAAATATTGACATCGTTACAGGCGGTTTTCCTTGCCAAGATTTTAGTGTGGCAGGAAAAAGAAATGGCTTCAATTCCCATAAAAATCACAAAGGCGAACTAAACACTGAAACTTGTGCCACAGAAGAAACTCGCGGAAAGCTTTATATGTGGATGAAGCAAGTGATTGAAATTACTCAACCTAAAATTTTCATTGCAGAAAATGTAAAAGGTTTGGTTAACTTGTCAAACGTAAAAGACATAATTCAAAGTGATTTTTCATCCACAGGTGATAATGGATATTTAGTTTTAAAGCCAAGAGTTTTACACGCAGCTGATTATGGAGTTCCACAATCCAGAGAAAGAGTTTTTTTTATTGGAATCAAGAAATCTGCTTTAAAAAAATCCGCACTCGAAGAGTTGGAAAAGGAAATTATATCAGAAAAATTTAATCCTTACCCAAAACCAACTCACGCTTATACAACGAACGGAGATAATTTAAAACGCCACGTAGATTTAAAAGAACTTTTTGCAAATTTAGAAGAGCCAGAAAAATCTAATGATTTATCCCAAAAATTTTACTCAAAAGCAAAGTTTATGGGTAAACATTGTCAAGGACAAATAGAAATTAAACTAGATGGAATTAGTCCAACAATCCGAGCTGAACACCACGGAAATATAGAGTTCAGACGATTATCTAAAAAAAATGGAGGAATTTTAACTGAAGAGCTTTCAAAAGGACTAATAGAAAGACGGTTAACACCAAGAGAATGTGCTTTAATCCAGACTTTTCCACCCGATTATGAATTTGTAATTGAGAATAAACAAGGTCGTAAAGGTTCATATTTAGTAAGTCCGTCAAAAGCATATAAAATAATTGGAAATGCCGTTCCACCTCTACTCGCTTACAATTTAGCAAAGAGAATAGAAGATGTTTGGGACTTATATTTTAGAAAATAATGGTAGTATCAGTAAATTCAGAACCGCATAAAAACGAGTTCAACTCTTTGCTTAATTCAACAATTATTGAATTAAATACACACGCCAAAAAATCGCCAAAAAAGATAGAACAACTAAAAGGTAATAAACTTGAACCTTACGTTGGAGACGTAATGACCGAATTAGCAGTGGGAACTGCTTTTGAAAATTCAATAGAGGTTATTGGTGGGCAAAAATTTCCTGACATTATTGCTAATAAATTCTATGGAATAGAAGTAAAAACAACTACTCAAAATCATTGGAAAACTACAGGAAATAGCGTTTTAGAATCTACAAGAGTTGAAGATGTTGAAAGAATATTTATGCTATTTGGCAAACTCGGTAAACCTATTGAGTTTAAATGCAGAGCGTATGAAGAATGTTTGTCAGAGGTTGTTGTAACTCATTCGCCAAGATATTTAATAGATATGAACTTGGAGAAAGGAAAAACAATATTTGACAAAATAAATACGCCTTACGACACTTTGCGACAAAAGCAAAATCCGATTAAACCAATTACAGACTACTATAAAAGTAAATTAAAACCCGGACAGGATTTATGGTGGATACAAGATACAGAACAAGCAAGTAATCTTGTCATAAACATTTGGAATAATCTAAACCAAAAAGAAAAGCAAGAAATAAAAAACAGAGCAATGGTATACTTTCCAGAGGTTTTCAGTAATCGAGGAGACAAATTTGCTCGACTTGCTATTTGGTTAGTAACAAAGGAATCAGTTGTATGCCCCAATATTAGAGATTTATTTACAGCAGGCGGAAAAAACGATTATCTAATTAAGAATAAGACTTACAAAAATATTCCAAGAATCTATATTAAGCTGTTTGAGAATATTGACTCGGTTTTAGAGGTTTTGATTAATACATCATCAATTGAGTTAACCGAATATTGGAACGAAAAGACGAGCGAAAAGAAAAAAATAATGGATTGGATTGAGTTAGTTTCAATGAATGCAAAAACTGTAAGTGGAGCAAAACATTTGAACTTAAAACAAATGCTGAACGAATTAATATTGTGATGGAAAAGCCAACGCTAAAAGCCATACACATTTGCAATTAACACCAGCCGACACACGAGCCAAAAATTGCAAAAGAGTATGTCTTTGCCAACGCTGACAGACGGACGAAAAAAAAGTACGATTGCCCAACAATGTGTATAAGCAATAGCGGGTTTGGTGCTAAATTTAAACGATATGAATATTAATAAAGGTAAGTGTTTAACCGAAAAGTTAGTGGATTTTAATCCGCTACTGCTCATACACTAGACCGTTATGCACAAGCTAAAACGACACCTCATTAAGCAAATAATATGATAAAAGACTTGCTGATTTTGACGTTGATTCTGACCTTTTTAGTTTCGTGCGAACAGAAAGCAGAAAAAGTAAATATCAAATCTACTCTGACGACTGAAAACAATGAAAGTGATGAAAAACTGAACCATAACTTAAAGACAATTAAACTCGATTTTGACTTTGTTGTAAACGTTGGACAAGAAGAAGATTTTAAAAAATTTAAAACCTACTCATACTTCAAATTGACAAAGAACCAAACCACAATTTTTATTGACAGTTTACTGACAGAATATGAATTTGGTGACGAACTTTTCCCTATAGTCCTAAAAACAAACGACAATAGCTTTGAGTTACTGTTTGAGATTAATAATAGACCAAGTAAAAACTATCTGAGAAGATTTATCATAAAAGATAACAAGTTAGTCGAGCAAGATAAACTCCCAGCTTTTGAATCAAAGCCAATTGACATAAACCAAGACGGAATAAAAGAGTATGCCGGTTTTTGGGAGTACCCTGAAACGTGGGGTGAAAATTATGAATTGACGGCTTATAATCCGATTCTTTATTATTCTATTACACCAAGTGGATTAGAACTTGATAGTTTATTAACAATAGAACGGAATAAATTGATTTACGATAAATTTTCAGGCTTTTCATATAATTCTGACTTGGCTCAACCAATTAGTGTTACTGAGAAATTTGATAATGAATTGAAATTGATAAAAAACAATAAATAGGAAAGCCAGTGCATAACAGCGCATAACAAAAATGGCGAGATTTGTGCTGAAACGAAAGGTTTTTGTGTTTTTAGAAAAGTAAAACCTTAACCGAAAATTTGTGCATTTTAAGTCGCCACTTATGTTATGCACGGAACGTTGCCCACAATTATGAAAATAATTCTTGCGACAATATTTTTGCTTTTGATTAGCCAATTAAGCTTTGCACAAAATAATTGTGAAAAATATATACAAGATTATATTCCGACTGATTTAAATGATGCTATTTCTTATTTTGAATGTAAAACTCCTGAAAAGGATTTGAACGATTTTAAGAATAAAGAAGAAATTGATGCCACTTCAAGCTTACATTTCGGAGCAGGAATGTCAATTAGGAATAACTGGAAACTTTGGGCTGGAACATCTGAATTATCAAAATTCTTTAGAGATTTAGGAATTAATCATCCCGATGATATGTCTGGAATAATTTTTACTTCACTTCATAGAAAACTTAACGGAATTGAAATAGATTTAGAAAGCCAAGTCAAATATTACAAAGATTATTGGGCAGAATCCGAACGAAAACAAACTGAAAGAAAAAAGAAAGAGTTTAATGAATTTAAAATCGGAGATATTGTAGAATTCTCTTATGATTATGATTTCGTTTCTGAAAGGCAGGAAAAGAAATGGAGGGATGATAAATGTTATGCAACTGGAACCATTCAAGATTTGAACTCAGATAAATTAGAAATTAAAGTTAAACTCACAAAAAGTTGCGACCGAAAAGGTATTATTATTTTAAAATATTATGTTTGGGAAGAGATAAATGGTGCATATGAAAAAACGATTGAAGATCAAATTGAGATTATGAAAAAAGGAGAAACACGCTGGAGTTCATACGATTTATGGGACATCGTGGAAAAATAACTGTGGGCAACAGCGCATAACAAAAATGGCGAGATTTGTGTCTGAAACGAGAGTTTTGGCTATTTTTAGTAACTTAAAGTTTAACCGAAAAACTTGCGCATTTTAAGTCGCCACTTATGTTATGCGCGAGACGTTACTTGCAAGTGTAAAAACAAAATCCTGCTGAAATTCATGCTGAATTTCTTGCTACGGATTTTTTTTGGGTTAAATCTTGTTTTTAAGGAAAATGCTCAGCCGAAAACTTAAAAGCTAATTTACAAAAACTGTTTTTTATCCGCTTAATTTAAAAAGTAGTTGACTAAACCGATGACTGAAATGCGTGGCGAATTGTGGCTGAAATTCCTTTTCTTGAAATTTATGCTTGCCGAAAAATCAGAGCATATTAAAACCGAAATTGAAGAGGAGTTGCTTAACTGAAACCTGAAATCCATCCCCGAAAATCGCTGAATTGAATTTTTCTAAGAACTGATTTAAGGTAATTTTACTTTTGGTAACTGAATTGCAAGCCTCGAAACTGAAAAGAATATTTGGGAACTGAAAATGAGAGAAAATCTATTTTCAATTAGAACTGAATAACAAGAAAACTGAAAGAACACCTGCAAGTAACAGCGCATATAGTTTATGGCGAGATTAGTTTATAAAACGAAAATTTTTATATT
>JAIUMH010000164.1 GCA_022565635.1 Flavobacteriaceae bacterium
TTATTTTTGATCCAAGGAAGAAGGCGGGCAAAAGAGTGGTTTTGCAAAGCCTTCTCTGAGATTATTAATCATCCAATATTGTTTAATTCCTTACCCTTCAAGTACTTCCTTTATTCGGTTCATGCCTGTATAAATTTAAATTGCTAAAGTAGTCCCAATTTTTACGTTGATCTAATTTTTAACATACCTTTTGTTTGTTTCATGGTTTGTCTGTCCGATCTTGGGCAAAAAATAGGCTCTATTGTATTTTTGCGATTCAATTGTGGGTAGGCAAAAAACAAATGTATCTATTTGCGCGTTGGCTTTTTCAATACGTTGCATACACGCTGTTGTGAGTGGTTTTTTAATCATAATTTATCTTACAAATAAACCTACGATTAATATCAGAATAGGTAGAATCATACTTAATAAAATAAAATTCAATATTTTGAAAAGTATTCCTTTTTTTGTAATTGTAAAACTGTGAATAAAAAAAGTCGTAAAAATTAAAATCGATAAACCAAATGAATCAGGTATACTAAAATAAACCAATATGGTAACATTTATAGCAAGAGCTATCAGCAGAGCTATGCTTGAAGCATAGGTTAAAGAAATAAATTGTTTTAGTAAGGGAATTTTTTGCCAATAAAATATCAGGTTAGAAATTAATAGTAGAACAGGAAGTAAAAGTAACAATATCAATAAGCCTGTATTGACAGTGTCAAATCCAAAGCTAATTCCAAACAGTTGTTTTTCTCTTTGAAGCAGTATATAAATTCCAACAACAAATAAGGTAAAAATAAATAATTTTAAGGGACTGGAATACCTATTCCTATATCCATTGTAGTAGGAGGAAGTAACTTCCTTTGGCTGGGTCAAAATATTAATAAATGTCCCAAATACTGAATTATCTAAATTAATGAATCCTAAAAAAAATTCAGTAATTAGTCGTTTCCAAGTCGATTTTTCACCCAAGTATTTCACTCCACATACGGGGCAGTATTTTTCAATATGAATATCACAATTTGGACATTTATTCATATATATTACCGTATTTTAGTTTTCATTTTAAATCACACATAACGGTTCTCAGCTATACGCAGGCAGGGATTTTTACCACTGAACTTCCTGCGAAGAACTGAACTTCAAATTTATCACTTCCCTTTCTTGCAAAGCACGAAACCCCTGCTTGCGTATAGGTGATGTTATCGCTTCGGAGTTCTTTTTAGTCCGCCTTTTTATAGGTCGTTTTAGTCGTGTAGTTAGACAGACACACTCTCTGCCAAGCTTGGGTTGTAGCGTTGGCTTGTGCGGCTTGCAAGAGTGTGTGGCTGTTGAGCATAGACTTAGATAGTATTAATTTTCTCTATTTCTTTTCTGGTCTTGGAATTATGACTTTGAATTGTTCGCCTTCAATGTCATTAATGAATTCAATATTTGGCTGTTCGGCTAAAGCCCTTTTAACTCCCGAACCTAATCCACTAAATGGCAATGTATGAGTACTAAAGGAAACTAGTTGGTTGTTTCTTATTACAGGATTTCCGAATTTAATATCTTCTACGGTTAAACTGTTCGGAAGCTTTCCCGGACTGATTATTTCAATACGATTATCAAAAATGAGTAGCCTGATAGGTGAATTTTTGAAATAATCTCTGTGAACTAAAGCATTTTGGATTAGCTCAATTAAAGCTGTTTCTGATATTTCTAGTTTGCCAGTGGAATTAAAACCTTGACCTGCTTGTAAGTGATGCAATGAAGACTTCAAATACCTCATTGCTTGTTCAAATAATTCAGGTATTGTTCCTTTTAAATCCTCAGGTTTATTTCTGTAATCATTAGATTCAATACCATTTCCAAAGTAGGAAACAACTTTTATTGTGAAAGCAGGCTTTATGGATTGTGGCTCCTTGCCAAAAAACAACAAGCCTGAAAGTGTCAACTGATTATTCCGTAAAACTCTTTTTGCTCGAAGTGCCTGTTCGAAAGTAAGTCCTTTCTCTTCATAAGACCTTTCAAACTCTTTTATGAAATAATCAGAAAATCTCTTTTGATCAATATCCTCAATAGAGGTTCCGTGTACCTCCATTTCATCTGCAAGTAAATTCCCACTATGTTGAAACAGCCGCATGATTTCAGCATTGTCAGTTAATAAACGTTTATTCGAGCCTTGTTTTACATATATTTCCCCTCTTGCAGTTTTATATGGCTTATTTATTCCTTCCTTTATATGAACAATAAGCACATTTTTTAAAGATTCTTCTTGTTCAATTTTTACGACTTCAGTTGCTATATAAACAGGTGGTTTTAGGTTATCTGCTACTTGTGAAACCACCCTATCGTATTCTTCAATTTGTTCTGATGTTAAGCCAATAATTTTTCCAGTTACATCCTTAATACCTATGAGAATAACTCCACCTAATGAATTTGACATTGCAACAATCTCTTGTGCAACGCTATCACGATGAGGGAGTTCTTCTTTAAACTGAACCTTGCTTGTTTCACCTGTACTGATTATGTCCAGTAATTCTATTGCGTTCATTTTGATTGTATTTTTTCAATATTCCAAATATTGTAAATATTTTTTCTCCTGTTAAATGCTTCATCTCCACCTTCCATTATATCCACAATAAACCGTTGTGTTTGGTGATTATCAATAGTGCCTGAATGCACTGCAATTTTCTTTTCATCATAGCTGCACGAAACAACTTTTTCACTGTCACCAAGTACTGGTATATTGGCATTATGCGTAGCAAAGATGAACTGCATATTACCTTTTATTTTCTTTAGTTCTTTTATAACCTCATCATAAATGGTTTGATTATCCAAATCATCTTCGGGCTGGTCAATAATCAACACGTCATTTTCTTTTTGAGCCAACAAAAATAGAATTAATGCCGATGCTCTTTGCCCTAAAGAGTGTTTGTCCAACGATTTTCCATTGTATTCAATGACTATTTTATTTTCTACTTTAAATGTTAGCAGTTCATCCAGATTTTCAAAAAATCTTCTTTTGAAATCAACAACTTGGTTTTCATTCAGGATATCTTTTAATCCGCTGTCATCTTTGTAAATTTGGATAAAGTCGTTATAGCTTTCAGAAATAACTCTATAAGAAGTATCATTGATACCTATACCTCCACGACCGCCAAAAACTTGTTTTAGTTTTTCATGAAATTTCTCTTTTCGCTTTTTGAAAAGCACATCAATAAATAGTTTGCTTTCTGCTATATTGATTCTGTCAACTTCCTTTTTCAGTAGTTTATATTCCTCAAGCCAAAGGTTATCCAGTTCTGTAAGTCTCTCTAACAAATTAGCCTGTAAATCGCTTCTTTTCTTTTCGGACTTTTCAATCTCTTTTAATTTTAATAAAGCAGTTTCAACTTGTCTGTTTAGAGTTAGAAAATTATCAGGGTTAATTGAATCAGTATTAACTTCTCTTTTAATCTTGGCAAACTCCTCCTTTAAACCTTCTTTTTTGGCATTGATTTTTGAGATGACTTCCTCAAACCTTAATTGAATTTGAATCGAATTTTTCTGAATGCCTTTAAGCTTTTCAAATTCGGTTTTCAATTCGACCATCAAAGCTTTTGCCGCTTCAAAAAGCTCCCTATTTACATCAGAACCAGAAATTCCCTGTTGAAAGAAATATTCGTGATTTGAAACTATAGAAGCTAACTCATATAAATAACTTCTGATTGTTGAATCCGTTTGCGATATTTTGGCAATATCAGAATCAAATAAAGTTTGTTGCTTTAGCTTTTCTTCAACTCCTTTCTTCTTAAAGAATTCAAGCTGATGTTTTGCATTTTGGATAAGTGTATCAGTTTCTTTTTTTAGCTCCTTTAAGTTTCTGAGTTTTTTGATTTCTGAAATAATATTTTCAACTTCCCTTTTCTTTTGTTTAATTTTATTTTGAACACCTTTTAATAGAGTTCCAATTAATCGCTGAATCAAATCTGCTTCAAAGTCAGCATCTTTATTAGACAAATCCTTTTGACCGAAATAGACCGGATAATCAAAAATGGCATCAATAGAAATTCCTGTCTGTAGAATCCCTTCTTTATAAATATCTTCCTTCTGCCCATATATTTTTTCAATCCTATATTCTTCTTTGTGCCTGTTTACGACTGTAACAATTGACTTACCACCACTTCTTAATACATTTTCAATCAATCCGTCTTTATACTTTGGGTCAACGGCTATCGGTGAAAGAGGAATTCCTAAGGTGAATCGCAATATTTCAAGCACAGAAGATTTTCCACTTCCTCTGATACCGATCAAATTATTAAGTTCAGGCGAAAAATCAATTTTAGTTTCATCTAGCAGCCCTCCCTCCAAAGCTATGGATTTGATGAACGAGTTTTTTGTTTCGGGCTTCTCTTTTGGCTTTATTCTATATTCGCTGTCAGACAAAGCATAGGTCAAAGCCTCAAAATTAAAATCTCCAATTTTTAAGTAAGTAATTTTGCCTTTCCCTACAACTTCAATACCTCCATGTGCATTGTCAGAACCTTCAACACAAGCTATTTTACTTTTTCTATTTAACCATTGACAGATCTTATTATAGTTTTCAAGATTAACACTTTTTTGAACGGCCAAAACTTTACTAAATGCTTCCTGTCTTACAAAATCCTCTTGTATTCTCCCTCTTAATTCTTTGAATAAACCATTCGTATCATCAACGTGAGCCAAAATAATAAAGTAGTCGTGTCCGATTTTGTCAAGAGCTTCAACAGTTTCTTTCAGATTGAAGTTGGAATTTGGATAATTAGGTTTATCATAATTGGAGATGCCATAAAAAGCATTATCGAGAAATTTGCTAATGTTGTCCGTTTCACCTTTATACCATTTTTCATCAAAGGCTATCAGAATATGAATGCCTTCTCTCAGAGAAAATTCAACTCCCGCAAACAAGCCAATACCTTCTTTCAGTGCTTTTTTTCTTAAAGCAACAAATTCATTTTTGTCAAACTTATTATGATTGGTTATCAAACCAATATTTATGTTTTGTGATTTAAGTTGCTCGACATACAATCGGCAAAAATCATTTTCATTGCCTTTGTAATCAAATTCTTTATCTGCCTTAGTGTGCAAATGGAAATCACCGCGAAGCCAGGTCGCTCCATTCTCAAAAATATTTTTGGTTTCGTTTTCCATTATTACGATTTTCTTTCAATTAATAATTCTTTGGCCTCAACATCAAGGATTTCAGCGATTTTGTACAAGTCCTCTAAACTTGGTTGTCGTCTGTTCTGAGCATAAGAGTTCACCATATTATAACTCTTGCCCAATTGGTCTGCCAACCATTTTTGTTTAATACCTTTCTGTTCTAAAACGTCTTTAATTCGGTTCATTATTGAACTTGTTTATAGTCTGCAAAAGTAAGTATAAAAATTTATTATCTCACTAAATGAGCATTTTAATAATCATTCTGTTTGTATGCGGTGGGTAAGGGCAAGCTCTTTTGGTTTTTTGGGGTTTGGCTGTGTGTTGGTTTATCGTTGTTTTTGCACCCGTAACTACGAATATGCCGCCCCTTGG
>JAIUMH010000165.1 GCA_022565635.1 Flavobacteriaceae bacterium
AAACGGTCGGGACAGGCTATTTTCTTTTACAGTAATTTCAAATAATAACTGGTATTAGATACTTGTACTTGCCTTTTTCAAAATTATTTACACAGTCTGAATCAAGAATATCAATAGATTGATATTTTGTGTTTACCCTTCAAATATTAATTCACGAACTCCTATAATAAACTATAAAAATCACGTGAGTAAAATAAGGGCAGTTACAACCGGACTACACTGAATTAAACGTAAAAACTGTTGTGTTTACCCTTCAAAATAAGGGCAGTTACAACTACTCGCAAATCAATACCAAAAGTACACAAGTTGTGTTTACCCTTCAAAATAAGGGCAGTTACAACTGAAACTTTTGCAACTCAAAGTGAATGGAAGTTGTGTTTACCCTTCAAAATAAGGGCAGTTACAACTAAAACAGCTACAAAGCCAATATTCTGTTAGTTGTGTTTACCCTTCAAAATAAGGGCAGTTACAACTAAACGAATACAAAAGGAATATCGACTTAGTTGTGTTTACCCTTCAAAATAAGGGCAGTTACAACATAATTCTTCCAACCGTTTATGATTTCTGGTTGTGTTTACCCTTCAAAATAAGGGCAGTTACAACAAGAAGTTTCTAGCAATTTTGTTGAAGCCAGTTGTGTTTACCCTTCAAAATAAGGGCAGTTACAACTTTAGCATTTCATTTGTTTTTTAAAATCTTGTTGTGTTTACCCTTCAAAATAAGGGCAGTTACAACAGGTTTATCTTGTATTACTTCAATTATTTTAGTTGTGTTTACCCTTCAAAATAAGGGCAGTTACAACAAAAAAGGTTGGGAATTAGTACAAGTAATATGTTGTGTTTACCCTTCAAAATAAGGGCAGTTACAACTAAAAGAAAAAAGAAAAGGCTATGTAACTTGTTGTGTTTACCCTTCAAAATAAGGGCAGTTACAACTCCAGCAACAACATCAAAAACAACATCAGAGTTGTGTTTACCCTTCAAAATAAGGGCAGTTACAACCTGGCGTGAACTTTCAAAAGAGTTAACTGAGTTGTGTTTACCCTTCAAAATAAGGGCAGTTACAACCACATCGTTATATTCTTCATCTAACAAGAAGTTGTGTTTACCCTTCAAAATAAGGGCAGTTACAACACCTAGCAAAAGCAAACACTATATTCATATGTTGTGTTTACCCTTCAAAATAAGGGCAGTTACAACCTTTAGGGGTTTATGGTTGTCAAGATGGTTTGTTGTGTTTACCCTTCAAAATAAGGGCAGTTACAACAATCAGGCAGTAATTGCTTCCTTACGTGGTGTTGTGTTTACCCTTCAAAATAAGGGCAGTTACAACTTTTTTCCTGAATATATTTGAATGCGACTTGTTGTGTTTACCCTTCAAAATAAGGGCAGTTACAACACGCTGATTCGATAATGATTGAGATTAAATGTTGTGTTTACCCTTCAAAATAAGGGCAGTTACAACTATTAATTACCAGCCTAGAAAAATAATCTAGTTGTGTTTACCCTTCAAAATAAGGGCAGTTACAACACATACTCGTTGTAAAGCCTTAAAAATGAAAGGGTAAAGCCCGTTTTTCAATAAAAAAAATGGGCAAATGTCTTTAATGTTTGTGCAAAAATAGTCATTTTTTGGATTCTATGTTCGGGATGTCAAGGAGTGTCATTGAGTTTATTATATTTCTAACTTCAATTTTTTAAATAATTCTAGATAATAGTTAGCATAAGTTTGTGTTTCTTCTCTTTTCAAAATTGTTTGGCAAAACTCGTAAGCTTCTTTGTTAGGTAATTGATTGTGTGCAAATTTGTTTCTAATTAAAATTAACAAAATAGCATATTGCTCTATTTTAAAACAATCTTTTACAATCTTAAAATCTAATTTATCAAAGTTGGTATCTTCTTGTAATACTTTAAACTCATCAACATTTATGCTTTTTATTTCAGCTAATAAACCTTTTACTATGTATTGTTTAAAATTTTGATTGCCATTTTGAATTAATTTTTCTTTGTTTTCAACTTTTCTATAAATTTCACTTTCTAGTTTTTGAACTTCTTTTAATAGTTCATTTTGCCTTATTTTCTCGTAATCGTCTATTTGTATATCAATTACATTAATAGGTTTATTGTCATGGTCTTCTTTCCAATTATTTGGTAAATATGCCATCCAATTTGCAATTTCTCCATAAGATAGAAAAGTTAAAATACGCTGATCTTTTTCGTATTTTCTAAAATTACCTATGTCTTTTAGTTTAACATTTGGTATATTTATTTTATCATTAAGTTGTAAATCTATATTTCTATTCCAAATAAAATTTTGGTTTCTATCACCATCTTTTGCATGAGCCTTATTTTTCAAACGCTCAGCTCTACTTTGGTATAATTCTGCAAGAGAGATATTTTGCATATCTTGCTTAAAAATATCCTTAAAAAAATCTTTAAAAATATATTGTATCATTTGCCAGATTGCCCAATCGTTTTTCTTTTGGGTGTAAATTTTAGTATTGAGTTTGTTTGTTTCGGTCTTACTTTTTTGATAAGCTTCTATTGGATATTTTTTAGAATCATAAAATTTTTGATAGTCGTTAAATTCCTTAAATGCTACAAACCAATCGGCAAATTCATTTTTATTTTCACTAAATTTTTTACCAGCAATTATCGTTGGTTTACTATCCATAAAACCTCTTTCTATAAAAATGGGGTTTGCTAAAATGCTTGCTATTTTATCATCTATGGGTTTATTTTGATAGTTTTTCTTTTTGAAAAGAGTAAAACATTTAGTTAATAATTTATCCTTATTTACTTGTTCACCTTTGTTAAGTTTCTCTAAATCGGCTGATAAATTGGTAAATTCTACTTCACGTTTCTTTAAATATTCCATATAAAATTCTAAAAATGTTTGTTTAAAAAAGTCAATCATTGGAATATGTTTTCTGTAATTTAAACCATCTAAAAGTAATTTTACTTCCTCTTTTTGAGTATCATAGTAGGCTAAATTGAGTTGAAATTCGCTGTGTTGATGTCCTTTCCAATTTTCTTTAAATTCTTTAGGGAAAAATCGTTTGATATCGTTAGCAAGCCAAGTGGCTATTTCTCCTTTTTCAGAATTGTATAAGATGTGTTTTCGCTTTTCAACTTTTATCCTTCCACCTCCCTTTACTTTTTGATAAGCATCATATTTGTTTATCTTTTCGGTTAATTCCTCAAATTTATTTTTAGTGATAACTATCTCCTTTTCTACATCTTTAATCAATTTAGTTAGGTTGATATTGGTTTCTGCTTTTTTAAGATGGTTTTTAATGATTTTAGCATCTTGATTTTTATTTAAAATTTCCTCTACCTGCTTATTGATTTGGTTTCGTATTTTTTTCTCAATGTATTTTCCATCGATTTTTTCGTCCTTAGATTTAGGATTATTTAAGGCTTCAAAAATGATGGAATGGATGTCATTCATGCTCAAATAAGCCAGAGGTTGTCCAACTTTTATGTTTTGATTTTGTTGGATAATTTGTTCTATCCAGCCAATCTTATCTTGATTACTATTTTTATTACTTTGTTTTTTAAAATCATTAATTCTTGTATTTATAACACTTATATGAATCCCAATCTTATTGGCTTTTTTTAGTTTATCGCTATTTTCCATCGGGAAATGATAGTTAGGATTAGGAAAGATTTCCCAATTAGTGTCGGTATTAGTTTCGTTTATTACGTCAAAAAAATCACTTTTCAATTGGTTTACTTCGTTCAATTTTCCAAAAACAAAAATCTTCTTTTTTATTTTTCTTTCAGTTATTACATTTGCATTTTGTTTTGGCATAGAATGAACCAAATAATTCCCCATATAAACTTGAAAACGCAGAGTAGGGAAATTTATAAACGTATCTAAAAATCGAATAGCAAAATAATTGAACTTGTCTTCATAGCGTTTTCTAATTACTGGGTGAACAACTTTTGAGTTTTCTAAATTCTCATTATTTTCTTCGTTATCTTTAAAATACTCATTCCAATCTTCAATAAATGATTTTTGTAAAGTATCCGATACATTTTGATAAATAACATGAGGCACTTTGCTTAACTCATCTATCATTTGCATCAATAAAGTTTCTTTAGTTGCATTTTCTGATGTTTTTATTTTATTTTTTAATCCTTTATAATGCCAAAAAGAATAAATGCGGTGCGTGGTCATAAAACGGACCCCATTGTTTTTTAAAGTTATACTTTCTTTAGGTATTTTACCTTTGTAGCCTCTAATATTTGCTTTTAAATTTTCAAGTTCTTTTCTGTTTAGAAAGCAGGATAATAAAAAAATGATGCCACTTGAGGAAATAGGCAAATAAAAATATTCATCACCATTTTTTGCATGAAAGTCTTTATCGTTATAGGATGTTTTTCTTGAATTAGACAATTCTGCTACTTTTCCTTTATCATAAATAAAATCTTTGATAGCATCATTATAAATTGCAGCAGTAATTTCTTTCGTTAATTTTTCATCAAAGCCATTACCATATTTTTTAGCTTTTTTTATTTTTTTTGATGTATTATTATCTTTCTCTAGATACTCTTCTACTTTTAAATTAAAAATTTTGTCAAAATCTTCTTTTAAGTTGTCTTTAATCATCTCTTTTGTTTTATCCTCTTTCAGATAATTTTTCTTCGTATCTAAAACTGTTTTTAGCAGTACGTTATCTAAAAAAGTGAAGAGTTTTGGATCTAATTCAATTGTATCGTGATAATAGTGTGTGTAATAATTTCTTAACGTATCTATTGAATTAGAGAGCAATAAAAAGGTTTCTTTAAAATATTCTAATCGTTGCTTTTTAGTTTTAGGAATAGGATTTCCATTTTTATCTTTAGTGTTATGATTTATTTGGTCAACTTCTTTTACAATAGGAAAGTAATCAGAAAGTAAGTGAACGAATTTTTCAAAATCAACTAAAGACGTATCTTCTTTCGTGTATTTTTCAATTGTATCTCTTAAATAAAAATCTTTATTATTTAAACGTTGTTTAACTTCAGCAAAAGTTTCTTTTATATTATTATCTGCCAAGTTAAAAAACCCCCCAAAATAGTGTTTATCTTCTGTTTTAAAAGGATTGTACGATACTCCTTTACCTAATGTATTTTCCATTTTTTATAAATTTTTGTTTGTAATTAAATCAGTGTAAAAACTCCAAAACAACTTTATTATCATTTTTTCCCTAAGCCACTTTGTGGGATGCAGTAAGACTATAAATAATAGAAGATTAAAAATTAGAAACAAAAAAGCATGTAGTAAAGAATAGTCAGGATTATTTACTAAGAGGAGATAAATGATTAAAAACAAAGTAATGGGGATATTTAATAAACAAACACTAAGTGTATTTCTTAACCAAAAATACAAACTCTGAAAATTTTTAGTTGGACCAATTTTATCATTCACCTCAAGATAATAATAGGATAAATCAAATACATCATCTGCTGTAACCTTGTCATAGTCTTTGTTTTGATGGTGTTTGTTGTTTGTATTATAATACTCAATAATATG
>JAIUMH010000166.1 GCA_022565635.1 Flavobacteriaceae bacterium
GCTGCATCAATATTCTTACGAAGCTTATCAGCCGACTTCCAAAGCTGCTTCTCCAAAGGTTCTTCGTTTGACTTTGCCTTAGCCTTACCGTTCTTTTTTGCCATTATACCGTTACGTTGCGATGAATTGTGATGAGATTGGGGTTAATATAAACTGTTTGAGTGATAATTGAGGTGGGAATGTGGCTGGGGTAGAAATTTGGGCTGTTGATCCAATTTTCTTTCTTACGCCTCCTGCATGGTATACTGTCCGTCAGCTGCGGATGTTTGTGCTTAATTGCAGGTGGGATCATCCGATTATTATGAAATTAAAACCCCATAATTATTACTCCTATAACAATCAAAAACAGTATCATAATCGAAATTATCAGTCTATTACTATCTGTTTTATTGGTCGTTTTAGCAACTTTGCCATTATCTACTTCAATTCTGTAATCATCATCATCAAACCTATGATCAAAACTACCTTCTGATAAACCGGTAACTTCTTCACCTTTCTGAGGGACTGCATAAGATTGCCATATGCTAATACCATTGGGATATTTATGCAATTTTTGAGCTTTTCTAGCAATGCCTCCCTTGACCTTATAACGGCTATTACCATCGTTGACGTAATATATCCCATCCGGTAAGAGACCATTTTTATCCGATATTTTATAATCAGAAAAGTTTATATGTGGATTTGCAACCTCAAGATAAATCTCATTCCCATCAGTGAGCTTTTCTGCTTTCAGGTTGTTCTCCTTGAGATATTTATTTTTCAAATAAAATTTTGCATCAGCATCCGGCACTCTGTTCTCATCACTCAGCAGCAAATAGTCATCATCATTATCCGTTTTCCGGCCATCGACTTTCAAGGCCAACACCGCCTCATCCAGGAACTCGTGTCTGAATAACTTTTTCGTTTCACCATAATCGATGATGAGCGCTTTAGCTTCAGGCAGGTATTCCCATTTGCCATCGGTGAGATTACCATCATTTGACAAGTGTACCCTCCCGTCTCTTCTGAAAATGAGCTTTTGAAACGGCCCATGCTCTTCTCCAGATACAACCCATGGCTTATCGACCAGGAATGATGCATGGTCAAGCTCAGCACTGTACTTTTTAAGGCGAGGCAGTAAGTCTTTTAGGTAGAATTTCATGAAGATGGTGATGATCTGATTAAAATAGAAAAAGCAGTGACTACGTGTTGTCACTCTTTACTAATATTATTCGTGTAGTTTCAGTGCATAGTTGAATCATTTATACAGGATACATCTGTAGCTGCCTGAATTCAGGCTTACAACGATTTTTAGTATAGTGATTATTTTTTAAGCAATCATAAGAATGTGACATACATTTTTACACTAGTACTTTGAACATTATAATTCATTTTTCAAGCTCAACTATAAAATTCAACTAACGGGTCGTATGTTCAATCCTTTCTCATGATTCTGTATGTTCAGCCCCATCACTAACGGTCTGGTGTTTCTTCGGCCGGGCGACCAAATTAAAAGTTCAGCAAGGAACATGAACTGGTCAGCACGAAATGGTTTGTTATAGAGCGGTTTTTGATTGTGATGATTTTTATTCAACAAGTCCACTGTCTATAGATAAGTCCATTAGTTGCTTACAATAATCAATTGGAAAAGCAAATACTGATTTAGTTCCAACAATTACAGAGCAGGCTAAAGCTACAAACTGCCCTTTCTCATCAATAATTGGTGCACCACTTGTCCCTGCATAATCTTCATATTTTTTAATTTCTTCTTGGGTATTGAAAAGGTGAAACTTGTTGTATAGTCCCTTATAAATCAAGTCCAACTTAAATGTTACTTCGGATTTTATTACTTTATCAGCGTATATGTCGTGATTTATATGACCAAAGAAGCCAAAATAGAGGTCGTGTTTTGGTTTTGCTGTATAGTCCAATTTGAGAATAATTTTTTGCCCTTCTGTTATTTCATGACCGTTGTAATTAAAGCCTTTTTGTAATAAAAGAACATCATCTTTGACAGTTGTAAAAGTTATATCTAATGGCTCTTCTTCAGAAAAAGTCAATTGTTCTATGTTACCTGTTTCTATGTTATTGGCTTTAAAAACATCAAAGTATACAAGCCCGCCTGTTGAGTAATAAGATACTTTACCATCTTTCACTGGTAGTCCTGTTTCAATTAGTGTGTATGTTTCTTTACCTTTTATACGAGTAACGTGGTTTACGGAAATAACGAAAAGTTTATCTTTATACATTGCAATACAACTACTTCCATATTGTAAAGGTTGATTTGTCTCTTTGTCAAAAACAATCAAATGAACTGAAGATTTGGCAATAACATTTATCAAATCCATTGGCTCGGCTTCAACAATTTTATTTTTATTCATTTGCTTTATGTTTTACTATAAATACAACAGCCAACTTAGTTAGTTGTAAATAGTAGTTTAGCTTTATTGAGATTTGATTGATTATTAAATAGTACTTTATGAGTCATAATTAACAAATTTCATTGCTCTACGATATTTTGATTCATTTGGAACATTTTCCAAACCCTTTTTAGGGAAGTCAATTATAATATCAAGAGCTTTATTAATATGAACATCAGATGTGGATTTTTTTAATCGCTTTGCAACATTCCGAATTCGTTGGTCAGGATTAGTTTTATTTAAGTCGGTCACAAACTCTGAATCTGAGAATAGTCGTAAAAAGTCAACGGTTTCGTTAACCTTGAAAAACTTTATAAATTTTATGTAATACTGTAAGGCTCTTTCATCTACACCTTCTTTATAACCCATTCCATTACCTGCATAGCATATACAAATGACTTTTACGAATAGCTTTCTTGCTGCATTTGGAATCCCGCGACTAGATAAAGATCTATCAATAGATTTTGCATGTGTGTACTCATTGTAAAAATTATACCACTCAAAATGAACACTTTTCAGGTTTTCTAGTTTTTCAATTAATTCAGCTGCTAAACTATCTTCATCTTTAAACTCAAGCCCATCAACAATTTCCAAGAATTTCTGAGTGGATTTCCTTCTTTCTACATCTCCATTGACTCTATATTTTCCAAACTTGGCTCCAAGTTTATATTTGCTATCATCAGTAGATGAATTCCAGATTTGAGGAGCAAGACCTTCAATGTTATTTAACACAAATTGATCTTGATCAGGTGTACAGTAAAAACCAAATATCGTTAAAAGAAGATCATCTATACGCTCTTGAGGTTGTTTAGAAATATCTCTGCCAATAGACTCATAATCGCCTTCTGGAATTTCATTTTTTCTAACATTGTCAAGCAACCTTTTTAAGTTAACAACTGAAATATCGGGTTCAGCAGTTATAGCAAATTTTAGACAATTCTCAAGAAAACTCAACATATCGATACCCGATACCTCATTTTCATTTGGATGTGCTGAACTTGCATGGTTTCTGAAATAGTTTACATGCTCAAGTCTTTTAAAATTTACATCATTAATTAATCCAATTCTTCGAATTATTTCTAAAAGATCGTAATCCGAAATAGCTTCTAGATCTTTTTCTTGATGGAGTTTTTTGTATCTGGGAGCAAACTCACTTGCAACGCTAAAAAAATACTCTAAGTCGAACTTTACTACTAATGCACGTAGAGCTCTAATTGTTTCATCCCACAAAAAAGCTAATGCTCCATCAAAAAGTCCTACTGTAATGGCCACAGTAAATTTTGATAAATAATATGCTTTTTCTCTTTTTTCCAAGGGTAATATTTCCAAGGCACTTTCAAGTGAAAATATGACTTTTCTTCTCTCTTCAATTGGTTGTAAAACATTCTCAGTTGGAAGCCCAACGTGTATAAGTAGATCACTCAATGGTTGATTAAATTGAGAAATTGATGTTTCTACTCTTGATGGACTATTTCCTTGAGGAATTAATTCGATTCGGTTTTTTTCATTATCATTGTTTTTGATTTTTGACATATATGACTTGTCTAATGGTTATGTAAGTGAGAGCTCTATAACAGCATAGCATTTGTGCGGCGTGGTAAGGAATTATTAGTTTGGACAACAGTCACTTACACGCTCCGACGAAATGTTTGTTATAGCACTAGTTTATTAAGATAGTAAATGATTGTTTGATAGTTTATTATAAAAATCTTTGTAAGAGTCACACTCAATAGGCTTAGGATGTACTTTAAATGCTTTAAGCACTTCTGCAATTGCTTTAGCTTTTTGAATACTATTCTTTTTTATAATTAGCTCATCTAAATCGCTAAAATGATTAATATCTATTTGATACGCACCATTAATTTTTGGATAAAAAAATCTGATCCTATTATTAAACTTTACCTTGCTATTAGAATTCTCTTTACGAATTTCATTCGCTCTATAGTTTATAAGCCACCAAAGATGATTTTCACTAAAGTCTAACCCCAAACCAATAATATCAATATTGTGTGTAAAGAAAATATCTATCCAAAAAGGGCTTTTGCTTTCATTTTTTAAACGAACCAAAAGACTTTGATTTTCAACTTTTTGAGTTCCGCTTTTCCCTCTGATATTATCTTGTATGAGCTGGAGATATGAACTATAATGTTCATATCCAATCATTATTGACTCTTCATGATAAAATTTTGAGGAACTAGATAAATTTCTAGAGTCGATTAGTTCACCATGAATATGCCAAATATATAAATTGTTCTGAGGTAAATGGTAGTTTCTCTTTAAGCTAAATTTCCTCTCCTGTCTATTTTGAGCAAATTCGATTTTTCTTTCTAAGAAGTTTGGTTCAATACTTAGCTCAAGACCATAATCATAGTTTGTTGTTAATATGTCATCATAGTCGAGCTTAGCTAATTTGTTATGAAAGAAGTTGAATCCACTTTTCCCCTTTAGTTGCTGCTCAATACATCTTCTAATTAACTGTTTCAAGTTTTTTATTTTATCATTAAAGTGGTTTATTCCACTTTTCTGATGGAGCATTTCTTCAAATGCTAAAGGAAAAGGTTTAAAAACATTATCCAAATCAATATCAATCCCATAATTATTACTTATATCTCTTAACAGTTCATTCCATGAGATAGATTGTTCTGAATCGATTAAATTTACACCGTTACCGATCAATAAAGCCTTTTTATTTTTGAAACTATTAGTCATTTTTTTTGAAAATTCGACACCAATTATCCGTTATTATAAACAATCATCGTATAGAAGTATCTTATTTAAATTCTATATTTTTTTTTATTAAGCCACCTATTTGAAACAACTGCTTGCCATATAAGTAGACAAATTTAACTTAACCTTAGTGGTGCTTAATAAGCGGGTAAATAGGTGTATCATTATTCGTCTGTAAGGTTTTTGGGTTCAAGGATTATAAAAGTAAAATGTTATAAATCAAAACGCGGGGAGTCAATTTAACGGAGTCCTGTTTCAGTATACCCTCTTACACTCTCTCAAACAGCTTGTTCTTGCCGGCTAGTTTGAAGGCTTCGGGCAGGCGGGCGTATTTTACGGCCAGGGTTTTGGAGTGGGTTATGGTTGCGGGC
>JAIUMH010000167.1 GCA_022565635.1 Flavobacteriaceae bacterium
GCCCTTTTAAAGGATTAGGATAGGCTTTAAAGTTAGTCAGTTGCTCACTTGGTGCAGGACGCATTAAATGACGTAAACTAAAGGTGTGTATTTCACTACAAACAATGCCTTCTACGCCCATAGTAGCCTGTACGTTCATATCTAAAACACCATTAAAATTGACGTCTGCAATAAATTGTAAGGGTGGACTAGTAAAGTCATAGGCTTGTCCTGGTGGTATGCTAATATGACTTGGTATAAATGTTCCGCTTGGGGAGCTAAATTCTACCGTTATGCTTTGTCCATAATTATTAACTACTGTACCAAAAAATGCAAAGGCAGTAAATCCTCCTGTTTCAAAAGGCTGTATTTCCTCAAAATTTAATTCTATTTGGCAGTCTAAACCACAGTATTCAGACCAACTTAAATCAAGGGGGTCAGTTCTAAAATTACATAAACCATTATTTAAAGTTAAATCTAAGGGGCCTTGCTGATCAAGTAAAACATAATCTTCAACAAATCCAGTTCCCGATACAGGAAGCGTAGCATTGTTCCATTCGTAACTGTTAAATTCTGGAATAGGACCTATAATATAAGGTTCATTCCCGTTTCTATCTGGGCAATATTCAAAACATCCTGTTGGAAATACCCAGGTGTAAATGTCTGGAGATTTAGGAATGCTTGCAGTTGCTGTAGCTCTACAGCCATTGTCAGGATGAAAAGTTACACGGTAGGGACCTCCACTAGTAACTGTGATTTGTTGTCCTGACATACCATTACTCCATGTATAGGTACCAGGTTCACCTGCGGTGTTGCTGGCATTTAAGGTAACTACATAAGGGGTACAAGATTGTAATTGATAGGTAATCTCCACATCATAAGTAGGAATCA
Source organism: Flavobacteriaceae bacterium (assembly GCA_022565635.1). Classification (GTDB taxonomy): domain Bacteria; phylum Bacteroidota; class Bacteroidia; order Flavobacteriales; family Flavobacteriaceae; genus Psychroflexus. The sequence continues at coordinate 871 of JAIUMH010000167.1, forward strand.
CCTCAAAATGAACAAAAGCGGTATCTGTACATCCATTTTCTGGATTTCGGTATTCAATTTCATAGCTGTACTGCCCTAGCTCAGGTTCTTCAACCGTAAAGTCAATGTCGGGCTCTAAAGTCCAATTCTGAATGATATCGGGGCTACCAGAGGTGGTTTCAATAATGCGGTATTCTGCATCTTCTGGCGATAAACGCCCACTTAAATTAAAATCAGACCCATCACAAACTTCACTTGGATAACTCAAATCTATAGAGGGCGGTAAGGCTTCAAACACCTTAAAATCACTTAAAGCTCTATACACACATCCATTGGCATCATACGCGTAAAGGGAGTAAGTTCCTGCTTCTGTTGCGGTGTAACTAGCTGAGGTAGCTCCTGAAATAAATTCAGCGTCAAGAAGCCATTGGAAAGAGGATGGTGGATCACCAAAAATATTTTCATACTCTAAATCAAACTCATCACCAACGCAAATAAAGGAGGAACCAGTTGCAGAAGCAATTGAACCGTTATACTCCGCTTTAGCGACTTCAACTCCAGGAATACTTACCTCATCAGAACAACCAAACTCATCGGTGACGGTGAGGGTTATATCGAAACTTGGATCTGGATCTATATTTGCTGGGAAACTAGGCAATTTGTTTTCAGAACCTTGCCAAGACCATAAATACGTATGATCAGGGTTAATAGTGTCTGGACTTAAGATTACCGATTCTTCAGCACAATAAAACATACTATCAATACTGAAAGTAGCGTCGGGTAGTGTTAGACTTATTTGCTCTGTTACTTCACAGACAGGTTTTCCTGGTTTAGAAATGCTTAAGCTAATTTCATAGTTTCCTTCATCCAGTATGGCAGTAGCTTCTTGGAAATTAGCTGAGGTTAAGCTAACAGGCGTTCCGGTATCTACATTAGTAATGGTATAAGTTTCATTGGGTTGACCAAAAAAAGATAAATAGGGAGAGGTATTAAGAATAGTAAAATCATAAGTTCCATCTCCGTTACATTCAATGGTTTTATTAAAGTCTACTTGGTATTCTACAACAACAACTCCAACTTCTGCAAATACTACACAATCTTCATAAACAGCCTTGTAACCAAATAAATAAGTACCTGGGGCTTCACTATCAATAATGGCAAAGGTTTCACCACTAGTATTAATAGTTGAGTTTTGGGAAGTAAAATTGTCTAAAAATTGCCATTCATGATCAATTGGGTTTCCTCCTAAATTGGTTGCTTGTAATTCAATTGTATTGCAGGAAGACCATTGGCTTGATAGTAATACAGAAGGTCCATCACATTCACTTTCATCACCACAGAATTGTAATACTTGAAATTTATTCGATTCAGTAACACAACCTTGTTGATTAGTAACTTCAAGGTAATAATCACCAAAGCCTAAATTAGGATTTGAAAACATAGCATTGGCAATGTTTAAAAGAGGACCTGTTTCTCCAGATATTACAGTTCCATTGTAATACCATTGAAAAGAATTACCGCTAGGTTGATTACTTGCTTGTAGAACAGTATTAATTTCGAATATTTCACAGAACGCTGTGCCTCCATTAATCAATGAAATATCAACTATTGGAGCCTCATTAACCAAAATACTCCCTGTATAAGTAGATACACCACAATCTTCTGTTTGAATACTTATGGCATAGCTTAAATTTTGGAAATCATCTACGTTGTTCAATGAAATGTTATTAAAACTAAAACTTGTAGGGTTAAGCTGATTACCGCTAAAGCTTTGTCCATTTGAAAAACTTAGTTGTATATCAGTATTTGGGTTAGGTACTACAATATCTAAAAAAGAACTCACACTTATATTAAAATTCTCACCTGCACAAATTTCCGTAGGAGCAGTAACGTTTAACTCAGGACTTTCATCCAAGCTAAATTCAAAGGTGTCTATGGCTTGCATCTCTCCACAAACCTTAGCAGAAACTGTAATTGTACCTTGGTTTACGTTATTGGTGATTTCATTAAATAAAATAGTCACCTCGTTAGTGCCATGTCCTTGAGAAACATTACCTAATTCTTGTGGCTGAATGTCCCACTCAAACACATTAGAGTCTTCATAATCAATTATAAAATCAGATAAGGAACTCGTACAAAAGCTTTGTGGGTCTGAAGAGTTATAAGCCACACTAATTATTTCTTCATCTACTTCATAAGGTACGATTGGCAAAGTAATCACCTCAGAGACACATTGGCTAAATCCAGGATTTACAAGTTGTGCTACCACTTCAAAAGAGGATTCACCCTCGTCAAAAAATACCTGTATTTGTTCTCCTGTTTCTGGGCCATTGATGCTTCCGTTGGTAATATCCCAAACTACATCAAAATTTCCATTATTTCCTAGGAGGTTATACTCATAAAGGTCGTTAGAACAAACTTCTTGCTCGCCGTCTATGGAAACCTGATGAACAGAAGGGATCTCATAAACATTGATGGTTATTGCATCCGTACAATAATCTTCAGCTTCAACACGAACGCGATACGTGCCTATTTGGTTAAATTCATTAACCGTTATGCTGTTCCCTTGTCCCGTTTGTATAACGTTGTTTTGATAGCTAATTTCCCATTGAGCTTGCGGAACATTTTGGGCGATTGAAAATACTGTACCATCACCTTCACAATACTTATCATCTACGTTGTTAATGCTTAGATTTTCTTTTACTAATATCTCGTATTCAGCTTTACCTCCACACCTGCGTAGCGTATTGTAGTAATCGGAACGTAAAGTATAAGTTCCTCCTGGTAAATTATTAGAATCAACTACAATTTCGTTATGTTGATCTGTGATAATGGTGGCATCTTCATATTCGTTGCCGTTTTGATCCAATAATCTCCAATCAAATTCAGTAGTTGGCCATTGAGGCAAGGTGTATCTAGATTGTTGACCTTCACAAAGTTCATCTTCTCCACCTTGAATTACTCCCTCGTTGGCAACAACAGGAATACGAACAGCTAAGATATCATTACATTCTACATCACAAGCACTTTGATCAAAATAAAGATAACCAAAACCGTCAGGCCCCACATCATTCCAATTGACTTCAACCATGTCTCCTTGTTGACTAACTATTTGTCCGCCTTCAGCCCACCAGTTGTAATCACCGCAAGGAATTTCTTCTAATTCAGAAAAAGGATTAACCTCTAGGGTGTAAAGTTCTGTTGAACCTTCACAAGTAACCGTTGGACAACTAATTTCTAAAGCAGGTTTGACTACTTGTATTACCATTCTATAACTACTTGAACATGAACATTCATCGTGAACTGTTAAGGTTACTTCATAAAAACCTGGTTGCTCATAGTCATGTATAGGATTTTGCTCATTCGAAAAATTACCATCACCAAAATCCCAAAAGTGAGATACAATCTGTGAACCGTCTTGGGTTTCTGATAAATTATTGAAAAATATGTCGGTATGACTACAATAAATAGAAGCTTCCGTATGAATGGTTTCAAACTTAGCAATAGGTTTTGGTTTTACATTAACGCAAATATCTTCACTATATTCCGTACCATCCTCTAAAACCATGTAGAAGGTTAAAAAAGCATCTTCCGTAGGTCCTCCCCATTGCACACTAACACTTTCATTGGTGTTAGAGCCTTGTATAGCTCCGCCTGTAGCTTCCCACGTAATTTCCTCTATGCCAGGAAAATTACCACTAATTACACTAAGCCCGTACTCTACTTGCGCATCTTGGCAAATGAGCAAACATAAATCGTCTCCTATCTCTTCAATAGCCAGTCGTTTACGATCATCTTCGTCGTAATTTAAGCATCCAAACTCAGTGTCCCAATTAAGGTAATAGCCACTGGTTTGAGCATGCGTAACATTAATTATAAAGCCAAAAATGAATAGGCTTATAATTTTTGTAAAATAATATTTCATAAAATATCTTTTTTAAATAAGTATAAAATTAACATAATAACATAGCTGTAATATCAGCTAAGTAGAGGTCACTTCTTAAAAATTAAAACTGCAGTCATTAATTTTGTGCTAAACTAACTACATTTTTTTACTTAAAAAACGACCAATCGAGTAAAAAACGTTAAATAAATGAGCGGAATTACATATTTTTAGACTTTATTAACTTTTAAATGTTTTTAAAGCTTACTTACGAATATGGTTGAGATTATGATAGTAACATTTCGTGTACACTTAAAGACTATTTTATGTAAATTATTGATTATAATTATTTTGTTTGAAAATTAGAGGTCTTCAACAAATGCTCAGGGTGAAATAAAGTCAAGAACCATCTACATCTGGGCTGAGTAGATCCTGAAGAATTGAAAGGCTAAATGCTGAAACATGTTAGAAACCTTACTGCTCATTAAAAAAACCACATAATTATAGTTGATTATCAATGGCATTGTTCGTTTTTTAAACCTAACTAATCTTATACTTCAGCGCAAAACAGAAATAGGTCTGAAAAATTTATGAAGAGAAGGTTTTGGCAAGTTAAAAACAGGAAGAAACTACAACTAAAATGGTTAACCGTTTTTATATATTTATTGAATTGAATTTAGATCAATTTATTATTGACTAACCTGAGTTCGATTAATATATGTTTGTTTTTAAATTAGTTAGTTTGTTTGTAC
>JAIUMH010000168.1 GCA_022565635.1 Flavobacteriaceae bacterium
TTTTTCTAATTGCTTGCCTTCTGGTTTCTCTTCTGTAATTTTGTATCTTAAACCAGATTCAGTTTCTTCAAATCCTTCAGACATTTCATCAAACATCTTTTGTTTCTCTTCTTTTGCTGCTATTTTTTTAGCTTCAGCATCTTCAATTCCTTGCGTTAAAGCTTCAGCAGCGTCAAAATTCTTAGCTTCTTTTCCTTTTCTTATGATTTCAACACTTTCAATTTTAACCTCTTCAACAGGTCGGTTTTGTGCGGCTGTTTCTACTTCACCAATTTGATCTACTACTTCTTGACCTTCAACAACTTTTCCAAAAACAGTGTGTCCTCCATCTAAATGAGGTGTTTCTTTAAGTGTAATAAAAAACTGACTTCCATTGGTGTTTGGACCAGCATTAGCCATAGATAGCATACCTTTAGAGCTGTGTTTTAAGTCGGAGTGAATCTCATCTGGAAATTTATAACCAGGACCTCCTTGTCCGCTTCCTTCAGGATCACCACCTTGAATCATGAAATCTTTGATAACACGGTGAAATATAATTCCCTCATAAAACTTCTTTCCTTCAAACTTTTCATCAGCCATCGGGTTAGTTCCTTCAGCAAGACTCACAAAATTACCAACAGTCATGGGAGTTTTGTCATGATGTAACTCAATTAAAATTTCACCTTGATTGGTGTTCATTTTTGCATATAACCCATCTTCTAAATCTGGATACTCATCACAAGAAGTACTAAAAATGGCTAATAGCGCTAAGAAAATTAAATTAACTTTTTTCATTGTTTAAAAATTTGATTAAAATTTATTTTTGATTTATTTCTAATAATTCTACTTTGGCGGTTATTGGTGTGTTTGTAGGAATTCGATCTCGATCTCCAGTGGCTCCAAATGCTTTAAATGATTGAAAGATGAAATAGACTTTTTCACCTTCTTTCATTAATTTTAAACCTTGTCTTAAGCCAGAAAAAATAACTTCTTCATCAATAAAGTATTCTTTTTCTCCTAATTCTTCTTTTGAATAGATTTCATTTCCGCTTAAATCTGATATATTATAGGTAAAGATCACCTGGTCTCCTTTTTGAGGAGTTATTGTATCTTCTTCGTTTTTAGAAAGATAAGCGTACCAAAAACCGTTATCACTTTGTTCATAAGTTAAGCTATCACTTTCTATAATTGATAGAATAGCTTCTTTTTCTTTTTGAGCTATTATTTTGTTTCTTTCTGAAGATTCTTTCATGTAGGAACCAGATTGTTGACTTATCGGTTTTCTTGGTTCTTCGGGGGTTTGACAAGAGATTAAATTAAATCCTATCAAGGCTATAAATAAACTAAATTTCTTTGTCATATTATTTTACATTTGGTAAGGTGGTTAAGAATTTTTGGATGGTTTCATCCATGTTTAATTCACTTCTTCCGCCGGCTGCATTTTTATGTCCGCCACCATTAAAATATTTTCTGGCATATTGATTAACGTCAAAATCACCCTTTGAGCGAAATGATATTTTGATAATGCCTTCTTCTTTATTTTCAATAAAAATTACTGCAAAATCAACATTATTTAAAGATAATCCATAATTCACAAAACCTTCTGTATCTCCTTTTTGAAATCCATGTTTGTCTAGTTCGCTTTGGCTTAAACTTATGTAGGCTGTTTGATGTTTTTCAACTAGTCTTAAATTTGCTAATGCTGTTCCTAAAAGCTGTAGTTTGTTGTAAGAATTTGTATCAAATGTATTTTGATGTATAGCAGAGTTATCTGCTCCGTGGTCTATCAAACTACCAATAATTTGGTGTGTTCTACTGCTAGTTAGCGGGTATCTAAATGAACCCGTATCGGTCATTATTCCTGTATAAATACATGTGGCTATTGGTTGATCAATCAGGCTTTTGTTCCAGTTTTCTAATACTTCATAAATCATTTCGCAGGTAGATCCTATTTCTGGCTGACTTAATGTGATTTTAGAAAAACTAGCAGGTTGTTGATGATGATCTATCATCACAAAAGTAGCATTTGAATTTTCTAACGCTACTTGCATATCTCCAACCCTTGTTAAATCATTGTAATCTAAGCTGAAAATTAAATCACTTGATGCTATCCATTTTTTTGCCTCCTTGTTGTTGGAGTCAAAAAAAATGATTTCATCTTGATGTGGTAACCATTGCAGAAAACTTGGGTACTTATTAGGAAGGACAACTTGAACTTGTGGATTTATTTTTTTTATAAAAAGGTAAAGTGCCAAAGATGATCCTACAGCATCTCCGTCTGGATTTCTATGTGAGGTGATGCAAATCTGCTTTGCATTTTGAACACTTTCTTGAATGTCAATTATAGCTTTCTTCATTTTAACAAAACTACAAATTTATCGGGGGTTTATTACTTTGTATTAATTCTTTTTTAAGCATCTTATACTCAATGCCTTTTTTTTATGTTTTACGAATGCTTTTTTAAACACAAATTAATTGACTATTGATAAGGTTTTTGCAAGGGTTAAATAAACGAAGCTTACATTTAGTTTTTGATATTGGGTTTACAATAAATAATGAGTACCTAATTAAAACTAAATACAATTTATTTTTTTCTAATTTTTGTTAAATGTTTTATCATCAGTGCATTGTGATTGGATAATTAAAAGTTTGTGTATATATTTGTGTAATCCGTTTTAAACTAATTAAATTCTATTATTATGAATGAACAACGTATACTGAAGCAAATTGAACTTTCAAATATTTCTAACTTAAACAATTTACCCTTTGATTTTCACAAAAACAATGAGAAAGTAATAAAGCGTATACTGGAATTGAAACTTATTAATGAATCTACAGATGAAGTTTATCCTTATGAATTAACAGGAAATGGGCATTTGGCTTGTAATATTGGTTTCTTTACATGGTATTCTCAGTTAGGGTATTTGGAAGATGAGTTAAACAAACTTAATCAACAAACTTCATTAAAGGAAAAGCCTAAAAGTTTGTGGCAAAAAATTACCTGTTTTTTTTAAACAAAATAAGTTGTGTTTTAATTAAAACACAGCTTATTTTGTTTACATATAGTAAGATAATCAAAAACTAACCTAAGTAAGTTTTTAAAATTTTACTTCTAGAGTTATGCTTTAATTTTCTTACTCCCTTTTCTTTAATTTGTCTAACTCGCTCTCTTGTTAAACCAAATGTTTCTCCAATCTCCTCTAAAGTCATTGGTTGATTGCCATTTAATCCAAAATATAAACGAATAACATCAGCATCTCTTGGGGTAAGCGTTTCTAATGCTCGTTCAATTTCAGTTTGAAGTGATTCATGCAATAAACTTTTATCTGGATTTGGAGATTCATCAAAATTTAATACATCATAAAGACTAGAATCTTCTCCTTCTTTTAGGGGAGCATCCATAGACATATGGCGACCAGAATTTTTTAAAGATTCTTTTACATCCGTAACGGTCATATCAAGTTCTTTGGCAATTTCCTCAGCGCTAGGAGGACGCTCATTCATCTGCTCAAGAGTAGCAAAAGCCTTGTTGATTTTGTTGATAGAACCAATTTTATTAAGGGGTAATCTAACTACTCTAGACTGTTCTGCCAAAGCTTGAAGAATAGATTGTCTAATCCACCAAACGGCATAAGAGATAAATTTAAACCCTCTTGTTTCATCAAAACGTTTGGCGGCTTTGATCAAGCCTAAATTACCTTCATTTATTAAATCAGGTAAAGTAAGTCCCTGATTTTGGTATTGCTTAGCTACCGATACAACAAATCTTAGGTTGGCATTGGTCAGCTTTTCTAAGGCTTTATCGTCACCTTCTCTAATTCGTTGAGCTAATTCTACCTCTTCTTCGGCAGTAATTAAATCAACTTTACCAATTTCTTGCAAATACTTATCTAGTGATGCAGTTTCACGGTTGGTAACTTGTTTTGTAATTTTAAGCTGTCTCATCTAAAGCTCTTGTTTTTTATCTTCTTATTTATTTATACGTAGCTTTTTCAAAAAGGTTACAATTTTATTTTGAAAAAAATGAAGCAGCAAAAATACAACTACTTCTAGTTAAGTTTCAATAAAAATTTGAATTATTTTTGAGGGATTTAAAAAAATAAAAACTTCCCCATCTTTTAAAGAAAGAAGTAGGGAAGTTAAGTTTTAAAGTAATCAAAAATGATTTATTGATTCTTTTTGTGATCAGCTAAGAATTTTTCTAAACCAATATCAGTTAAAGGATGCTTTAACAGACCTTCAATAGAAGAAAGTGGACCAGTCATAACATCAGCTCCAATTTTTGCACAATCTATAACATGCATGGTATGTCTTACAGAAGCGGCTAAAATTTCAGTTTCAAAACCATAATTATCATAAATATGTCTAATTTCTGAAATTAAGTTTAATCCATCGGTAGAAATATCATCCAAACGACCAATGAATGGCGATACATAAGTGGCTCCTGCTTTTGCAGCTAATAAGGCTTGACCTGCAGAAAAGACTAAGGTGCAATTGGTTTTAATTCCTTTGCTTGAAAAATATTTTAAAGCTTTTACACCGTCTTTAATCATAGGAATTTTAACTACAATTTGATCATGCAGAGCCGCTAAAGCTTCACCTTCTTTTATCATTCCTTCAAAATCGGTAGCAATAACCTCGGCACTTACATCACCATCTACAATTTCGCAAATAGCTTGGTAGTGTTTTTTTACGTTTTCTTCTCCGTTAATCCCTTCTTTGGCCATTAATGATGGGTTGGTAGTTACTCCATCAAGAATACCTAAAGCTTGAGCTTCTTTAATTTGTTCTAAGTTGGCTGTGTCTATAAAAAATTTCATTGCATATGTTTTGCGCAAAAGTACAATTTTTATTTTCATTTGAGGACATTGTAAAACGCACACAAAAAATTAATAAGGCTTCAAAATAAAGTTGTTGTATAGTCTTAAATAAGAGCTTGTAAAGATTATGAAAAAGGAGGGGAGAGGCAATATATATATACTGATCAACATCCTTCAGAAAATTGAATTATTTTGTTTTTGGAGTGGTGTTGAACAGTTTTTAATCAAATTTGTATAAATACTTACAATCTCACTTTATCTCTTTAAGTTTTGTAAATTGAAATCAACTAACGAATGGCATTCTAAATTTAAATATTCTCAGTTTGCAACGACAAAAATTAGGTTTTATGAATTCTTTTATTTCTTTCCCCTTATCTACACAAGGGGAAAGAAATAAAAGATAAACAGTCTTTCGCTATAAAAGGATTAGAGGTAAGAACTGATTTTCAGCAAATTAAATTTAGTGTGGTGGACTATCATCATTTCATTGTTTAATATGTATGGCTATGCTTTGCGAAAAAACAATATATAAAATTCTAATTTTTCTTTTGTATTCAATAAATTTTTAGTTTTTTTGGAAACAATTATGATTTTAACTCACATAATTATTTCACATGAAATTTAAAAAAGTACTATTGGTAGGACTGACCAGCTCAATCTTGTTTTCAAGTTGTGCTTC
>JAIUMH010000169.1 GCA_022565635.1 Flavobacteriaceae bacterium
AAAGGTGAATTGAAGGCTTCTACCATGAAATCGGGCATTGAATACATGACTTTTTTAGCCGATTGGTACACAGAAAACACCAATGATAACCAAGGTATTGGCTTTTTCCAAATTGGTGGAGGAATTGCTGGCGACTTCCCTATTTGTGTGGTGCCCATGCTGTATCAAGATATGGAAAGAACAGATACTCCATTTTGGAGCTATTTTTGTCAAATTTCAGACTCAACCACCAGTTACGGTTCATATTCTGGCGCTGTACCCAACGAAAAAATTACTTGGGGAAAACTAGATATTAACACTCCAAAATTCATTATAGAAAGTGATGCTACCATTGTAGCTCCACTTGTCTTTGCTTATTTATTAGAAATGTAATTGAGACAAGTATATTGCAGGTAATTTATTTTTGAACTACTTTTACCTGCAATATTCTTTACTAATTTATGAAAAAATATTTTCAACGCCTCATCAATTTTAAATTGATGTTGCTTGTAGCTATAAGTGTGTACAGTTGTTGTTTCTTTTGGCATGACCAAGGAGAACTACAAAACACCTACACATTGTCTGAAGAAGCCAAAAACCTTTTAGCTTATTCTGAAGAAGGCTTTATTCGCCTTAAACACAGTGAAGGATTTGATTTTGAAATGCATGTACAACCTGACCAAGGTTATTACAATAATAAGTTTGATGGTGAATGTCAAGATTATGACCGATTTGAGTTTGTGAACGCCACTTTAAGTACGGAAATTCCACTTACCAAATTGCGCTTTTCTGTCATACAATCTGACCCAAATTTTGAAATAGAACCCAATCTAGCAATTTCTGAGCTTAGACCAGGACAAGCAAACTCAAACGTATTGCAATTTTTTATTCCTGATTTAGACCAAGAATTAAGCTTAGAAATAGAGGGAATTACTTATAACAATGTAACTGAATACCTAAGCCAAGACCCCGAATATTATATTTCTAAAATTTTCTACAATACTTCCAATGGTTTTATACAAATGAATTACTTAAACGGTGAATATGTTCAATTACAACCTTAAATCTCAGTTTTGTGTCATTGGGGTCATCCTCTGCATTATTTCATGTGAAAAATATTGTATGGATGTAGATTTTATTGAATCAAAAAGCATAGAATTCAATACTTGGTTGTTAGACACTAGCATCACCACAAAACAAGTGAATTCTTCTGTGGGTATTTCTGACGAAGCTCAAATACAAAGCAATTACAGAGGTGGATACGATTGTACTTGGGATGATTGTGATAATGTAACTCAATGTTTTCTTTCCAATGCTACCTATAGATTCAGTCAATTTCCTTTTCAAATAAGAATTGACTTAAATAATTATGGAGAAGAAAACGGATTTGAGTTTCATGCAAACTATGAACATAATTCAAATTTTAGAAGACCCTACCGATCCGAATTTAAGTTTGTTACGGAAAAAACCAACGCAAACAACCCCACCCAGCTCATTCAAAATTTTGAACATTTAGGCAATTTTTATGAAGAAGCTTTAGAGGTAAGTTTCAGCCAAACTTCATTACCAACCGAGATTAAAAAAATATATGTGGTAAAAGAAATGGGCATTGTTCAACTCATTTTAAACAATGATATCCACATAGATTTAGTTCCGTAAATAAAATCTGAAGAACACCTGTAAAAAATCACTTCAAGCTCAAGTATATCATCAAATAGTTTTACCAAATTAGGGGAATTCAACTTAGATTTCAGCTCAATTTTCTGCGCAAAACTTTCTGCTTTAACGGAATTCATTTACTTTTAAGCCCAAATTAGAATTTTACAACTTATGGCTAAAAATAATCGACTTTTCTTACTAGATGCTTATGCGCTCATTTTTCGTGGGTATTACGCTTTTATAAAAAACCCTAGAATCAATTCAAAAGGGCAAGATACCTCGGCCATTATGGGGTTTATGAATTCGCTTTTTGATGTGATTAAACGTGAAAAACCCAATCTTTTAGCGGTTTGTTTTGATAAAGGAGGTAGTGAGGCCAGAACAGAAATGTATGAAGATTACAAAGCCAACAGAGATGAAACTCCTAAAGCCATAAAAGAAGCGGTGCCCATTATTCAAGAGATTCTAAAAGCCATGAAAATTCCCGTGGTGGAGGTAGCTGGTTTAGAAGCCGATGACATTATTGGAACATTAGCTAAACAGGCTGAAAAAGAAGATTTTGAAGTCTTTATGGTTACACCAGATAAGGATTTTGCACAGTTGGTTTCAGAAAATATTTTCATGTACAAACCCTCCCGTATGGGCAACGGAATTGAAAAATGGGGTGTGGATGAAGTAAAAGAAAAATTTGGGGTAGATCGCCCTGAACAAGTGATTGATTACCTTGGTATGATGGGGGATGCTTCAGATAATATTCCTGGTTTGCCCGGTGTGGGTAAAAAAACTGCCATGAAATTTATTCAGCAGTTTGGAAGCATGGAAGGCTTGTTGGAAAATACTGACCAGCTAAAGGGTAAAATGAAAGAAAAGGTAGAAGCCAATGCAGAATTAGGTCGACTTTCAAAAAAACTAGCCACCATTTTTATTGATTGTGACGTACAATTTGACGCCGAAGATTATCAACTTTCTCAACCTGATGCAGAAAAAGTGGTTGAGATTTTTAAAGATTTAGAATTTAGACGACTAACAGAACAGTTTTTAAAAATGTTCAATTCGCCTGAAGAAGCGGTAAAAGAAGGAGAAACTACTTCGCCTAAGAAAAAAGAAGCCGGTGCGGGTCAATTTTCACTCTTTGGAAATGACACTTCTAATGAAGCCATTGAAGCCTCCGATTTTCAAGGCTACAAAACACTTTCTAATACACCTCATCACTATCAATATGTAGATTCACCTTTGGGTGTTGAAATGCTATTGGAAAAACTACTTCAACAAAAAGAAGTTTGTTTTGATACAGAAACCACCGCGCTAAAAACCCATGAAGCAGAATTGGTGGGTATTGCGTTTTCTTGGGAAAAAGGCAAAGGCTATTACGTTCCTTTTCCAGAAGATCAAGACGAAGCACAAAATTTAATCAATCATCTGAAGCCTTTTTTTGAAGACGAAAATAGCTTAAAAATAGGTCAGAATTTGAAATACGATATCAAAGTATTGGCCAATTATCAAATAGAAGTAAAAGGTCCGCTTTTTGATACCATGTTAGCGCATTACATCATCAATCCAGATATGCGTCATAACATGAACGTATTGGCGGAAACCTATTTGAATTATCAGCCTATGCCCATTGAAGATTTGATAGGTAAGAAAGGGAAAAACCAGCAATCCATGCGAAGCGTTCCTCTTGAAAAAACTACTGAATACGCCGTTGAAGATGCCGATATCACTTTTCAGTTAAAAAAATATTTTGAAGAGGAATTAAAAGAAGCTAGCAATGAGCATTTGTATGGCGATTTAGAAATTCCGCTTTTACGCGTATTGGCTTCCATGGAGTTGGAAGGCATCAAAGTAGATCAAGCTATGCTGGAAGAGCTTTCTGAAATTTTAACCAGAGATATTCAGGAATTAGAAAGCAAAATCCATGAAGAGGCAGGCGAAGAATTTAATATTGGTTCGCCTAAGCAACTAGGTGAAATTCTCTTCGGAAAAATGAAAATAGCCGATAAACCCAAGAAGACAAAATCAGGCCAATATTCAACAGCCGAAGATGTATTGTCTTTTTACGCCAAAGATTATCCTATTGTGAATAATGTTCTAGAATGGCGTGGATTAAGTAAGTTAAAAAGTACTTACGTTGATGCATTACCCAAGCAAATCAATAAAAAAACCGGTAGAATTCATACCGAGTTTATGCAAACGGTGGCGGCAACGGGTCGATTAAGTTCCAACAATCCTAATTTGCAAAATATACCCATTAGAACAGAACGCGGCAGAGAGGTGAGAAAAGCATTTGTGCCCAGAGATAAAAATCACACTTTATTAGCCGCTGATTATTCACAGATAGAATTGCGAATTATTGCGGCTTTAAGTCAGGAAGAAACCATGATTCAGGCTTTTAAAAACGGTGAAGATATTCACGCTTCAACCGCTTCAAAAGTATTTAATGTTCCTTTGGAAGAAGTTACCAGAGAACAACGAAGCAACGCTAAAACAGTGAATTTTGGAATAATTTATGGCGTTTCTGCTTTTGGTTTAAGCAATCAAACTAGCTTGAACCGCAACGAAGCTAAAGAATTAATTGAAACCTATTACAAAACCTACCCTAAGCTAAAAGATTATATGGATGACCAAATTGCTTTTGCTCGCGAAGAAGGTTATGTAAAAACTGTTTTAGGAAGAAGGCGCTATTTAAAAGACATCAACGCTAGAAATCACGTGGTAAAAAACGCCGCCGAGCGAAATGCCGTAAACGCACCAATTCAAGGTAGCGCCGCTGATATTATCAAAGTAGCCATGATCAAAATTCACGATCAAATGAAAGCCAAGAATTTCAAATCTAAAATGCTTTTACAAGTTCATGATGAATTGATTTTTGACGCCCATCTTGAGGAGTTAGATGAGCTGAAGGCTTTAATTAAAAAGGAAATGGAAAACGCACATCAACTAGAAGTCCCCTTAACGGTAGATATGGGTACAGGAGATAACTGGTTGCAAGCGCATTAAGAACCAAGTGGAACAAAATTGTACTTCGACTAAGCTCAGCGAACTATCGAGAATCAATGTCAGCCTGCCTGTCCAGTCAGACAGGTTCGAGTTTTTTTATTGTTTTTTCAAGAAGAAAAAAACAATAAAAAAGTATCGAGAACCTTTACGGAGATGGCTCTCGATATAATTTCTATCTGTTTTTTCACCAAAAACAAATAGAAACCACTCGAGCTGACAGAAAAAATTATTTATTACTTTTGGTAAAAAAAACTTGATTAATGTATTGCGTTTATATTTTAAAATGTGCCGATAAAACGTACTATACAGGCATTACCTCAAATTTAGACAAACGCTTAATGGAACACCAAAGTGGAAAGCATTTTGGCAGTTATACCTTTGATAGAAGACCTGTAGAACTTGTTTATTACGCTGAATTTACTGATGTAGAAAGAGCAATAGCAACAGAAAAACAAGTTAAAAAATGGTCTAGAGCAAAAAAACAAGCCCTTATAAACGGTGAATTTGAAAAACTCCCTAATTTGGCAAAGAAGAAGTTTTTAAAATAAAAAGTAATTCTATTTCAGATCGAGTGATTGTCAGCCTGCCTGTCCAGTCAGACAGGTTCGAGTTTTTTTAATGTTTTTTCGAAGAAGAAAAAACAATGAAAAAGTATCGAGAACCCTAATGAAAACGAATCATCCTTCTACCAAAAATCAAGT